>JABFVX010000417.1 GCA_013362555.1 Mycobacteriaceae bacterium | reverse complement strand
GACGCGCCCGTGGCGGCGGTGCTCGCCGGCGCTCCCGTCCCCGACCCGAGCCCGGACCGCATCCGCATCCGGCTCGGCCCGGACGACGCTGTGGCACAGGTCGACCACGCCGCGGCCATTCCGGGCGCGGCGGGAGCTGCGGTGCTGGCCGCCATGGCCGCGACGATCACGCCGCTGGCCGCGCTGTCCGGCGCGGGCGTCCGTTCGCTGTGGGCGATCGCGTCGGACGCGCTGGCCAATCGCGCGCTGGACACGGCGGGCCGCGGCGCGGTCCCGACGGCGGTGGCGGACTTTGCCGCCGGCATCGCGCCGGTGCTGCCGCCGTTGCGGTTCGTCGAGGTGGCAGGTGCGGTGTTCGTCCGGCGCAATTCGTGCTGTCTCTACTACGCGAGCCCGCTGTCGGCGGGCGAGAAGTGCGCCAGCTGTCCCCGCCGCCTCGCGGGGGAGCGCCGCTACCGCATCGCCGCCTTGTCCTGACGGGTCATGGGGGTCCGGAGTCCGGGCGAGCAGATCAGTACGATGATCTCCGCGCACATGTTCGCGACCCGCCGTCGTCCCGTCAGGAGATCCCGTGACCCTCGCAGCCCGTCCCAGCCCGACCGCCCTCGTCCGGGTACCGGCCGGGACGACGGCGGGCGCCGCGGTGCGGGAGTCGGGGCTGCCCACCAAGGGCGCGGACGCGATCGTGGTGGTCCGCGATGCGCAGGGGCAGCTGCGGGACCTCGCCTGGGTCCCGGACGTCGACGTCGAGGCGGAGGCCGTCGGCGCCGACACCGAGGACGGGCGCAGCGTGATCCGGCACTCCGCGGCGCACGTGCTCGCACAGGCGGTGCAGCAGGAGTTCCCGGAGGCCAAGCTCGGCATCGGCCCGCCCATCAAAGACGGCTTCTATTACGACTTCCGGGTCGACAAGCCGTTCACCCCGGAGGATCTGGCCAAGCTGGAATCCCGGATGAAGAAGATCGTCAAAGCCGGGCAGCGGTTCTCGCGCCGGGTGGTGGAGCCCGCCGAGGCCGAGGCCGAGCTCGCGAACGAGCCGTTCAAGCTGGAGCTGATCGCCGACAAGTCCGGCATCGACGACCCGGACGTGATGGAAGTCGGCGGGACAGAGCTCACGATCTACGACAACCTGCACGCCCACACCGGCGAGCGGGTGTGGGGCGACCTGTGCCGGGGGCCGCACATCCCGACCACCAAGCACATCCCGGCGTTCAAGCTGACCCGCAGCTCGGCCGCCTACTGGCGTGGCGACCAGAGCCGGGAGGGCCTGCAGCGCGTGTACGGCACGGCCTGGGAGTCGCAGGAGGCGCTCGACCACCATCTGCACTTGCTGGAAGAGGCCGAGAAGCGCGACCACCGCAAGCTCGGCCTCGAACTGGACCTGTTCTCCTTCCCGGACGAGCTCGGCTCCGGCCTTCCGGTGTTCCACCCCAAGGGCGGCATCGTCCGCAAGGAGATGGAGGACTACTCCCGCGCGCGCCACATCGCGGCGGGCTACCAGTTCGTCAACACCCCGCACGTCACCAAGGGACACCTTTTCGAGGTGTCCGGCCACCTGGACTGGTACGCCGACGGCATGTTCCCGCCCATGCACCTGGACGCCGAGCTGGCAGAGGACGGCACGGTGCGCAAGCCCGGTCAGGACTACTACGTCAAGCCGATGAACTGCCCGATGCACAACCTCATCTTCCGCTCCCGCGGCCGGTCCTACCGGGAGCTGCCGCTGCGGATGTTCGAGTTCGGCTCGGTGTACCGCTACGAGAAATCAGGTGTGGTGCACGGGCTCACCCGGGTGCGCGGCATGACCCAGGACGACGCGCACATCTACTGCACCAAGGAGCAGATGCACGCCGAGCTCACCACCACGCTGCGGTTCGTGCTGAGCCTGCTGCGCGACTACGGCCTAGACGACTTCTACCTGGAGCTGTCCACCAAGGACCCGAAGAAGTTCGTCGGATCCGACGAACTGTGGGACGAGGCCACCGAGACGCTGCGGAAGGTGGCCACCGACTCCGGCCTCGAGCTCGTGCCGGACCCGGGCGGCGCGGCGTTCTACGGCCCCAAGATTTCCGTGCAGGCCAAGGACGCCCTCGGTCGCACATGGCAGATGTCGACCATCCAGCTCGACTTCAACCTGCCTGAGCGCTTCGGCCTGGAGTACACGGGCGCGGACGGCGCCAAGCAGCGGCCGGTGATGATCCACCGGGCGCTGTTCGGCTCGATCGAGCGCTTCTTCGGCGTGCTCACCGAGCACTACGCAGGCGCGTTCCCGGCTTGGCTGGCCCCGGTGCAGGCGGTCGGCATCCCGGTGGCGGACGCGTTCGTCCCGCACCTGGACGCAGTGGTCGAGCGGCTGCGCGCCGCGGGCGTGCGGGCCGACGTCGACGCCGGCGACGACCGGCTGCAGAAGAAGATCTTCAACCACACGGCCCAGAAGGTGCCGTTCATGCTGCTGGCGGGCGAGCGCGATGTGGAGGCGAACGCCGTCAGCTTCCGTTTCCGGGACGGTTCGCAGCGCAACGGCGTGCCGGTCGAGCGGGCCGTCGAGTTGGTCGCCGAGTGGATCGCCCGCCGGGAGAACGCCTCTCCCAGCGAGGGGACGTTCACGGCATGACCGACACGATCCACGACACCGGCGCGGGGGAGCCGGACCGGTTGATGCGGCTGTGGTCGCCGCACCGGATGAACTACATCGTCTCGGCGCCCGCCGCGAAAGGCGCGACAGGACAGCCGTTCACCGACATCCCCTCGATGTCGGACGAGGACGGCCTGGTGGTGGCGCGCGGCGAGCACGTGTACTCGGTGCTGAACCTCTACCCGTACAACCCGGGACACCTGATGGTGGTGCCGTACCGTCGGGTCGCGAACTTGGAGGACCTCACCGACGCCGAGGCCGTCGAGCTGATCTCCTACACACAGAAGGCGATCCGCACGATCAAGCGGGTGTCCAACCCGCACGGTTTCAACGTCGGCCTGAATCTGGGCGGCGTAGCGGGCGGGTCGCTCTCGGAACACCTGCACCAGCACGTGGTCCCGCGCTGGAGCGGCGACGCGAACTTCATCACGGTCATCGGCGGCGTGAAAGTCATGCCGCAGCTGCTGCGGGAAACCCGCACGCTCCTCGCGGGCGCCTGGGCCTGAGTGCGCGTCCGGCAACTTCCACGGGTCATTCCGGAGGTGTCGGAGCACTGGTCTAGGCTCATGGCAACAGATATCGGCGCGCATCGAACGGTGAGAAACGGAGCAGGGAAAGGTGCTGAGCTTCTTCGGCCGGGCGACGGTGTCCAAGGCCACCGCCCCGCTCGGCAAGGCACTGGTGGACCGCGGACTGACTCCCGACGCCATGACCCTCTTCGGCACGGTCGCCTCGATCGCGGCCGCGGTCACCCTGTTTCCCTCCGGTCACCTCTTCTGGGGCACGATGGTGATCTGGCTGTTCGTCATGTTCGACATGCTCGACGGCGCGATGGCGCGGGCGCGGGGCGGCGGCACCCGCTATGGCGCGGTCCTCGACGCCACCTGCGACCGGCTCTCCGACGGCGCGATCTTCGCGGGCCTGGCCTGGTGGGCGGCGTATCACGAGCAGAGCAAGCCGCTGCTGGCCGCGACGCTGGTCTGCCTGGTCACCTCGCAGGTGATCTCGTATGCCAAGGCGCGCGCCGAGGCGTCCGGGCTGTCCGCGGACGGCGGCTTGATCGAGCGGCCGGACCGGCTGATCATCGTGCTGGTCGGCGCGGGGTTCACCGGCATCGCCGGGTATTGGGACATCGGCTGGTTGCGCTGGGCGGTCCATGTCGCGATGTGGCTGCTCGCCGCGGCGAGCGTCATCACCGTGTTCCAGCGGCTGCTCGCCGTCCGAAATTCCGCGGGCGCAAGGGAAGTGATTGGCTCATGAGCCTGTCCGACCGCGCGAGCGACTGGGGATACGCGGCCGGCTGGCGGTTCGTGCGCGCGCTGCCGGAGTCCGTGGCGGTCGCGCTGTTCAATGCCGGCGCGGACTTCGCGGCTCGCAAGGGCGGGCCGGATCAGCTGCGCCGCAACCTGGCTCGGGTGCTGGGGGTACCCCCGGAGCAGGTGCCGGACCAGGTGGTGCGCGACAGTCTGCGCTCCTATGCCCGGTACTGGCGCGAGGCGTTCCGGCTGCCCAGCATGGACTTGGCGAAGGTGGGCGCGCAGGTCGAAGCGTCCATCGCCGGGGTAGAGCGGGTCGACGCCGCGCTGGCGGCGGGCAACGGCGTGATCCTGGCGCTGCCGCACAGCGGAAACTGGGACATGGCAGGCGTTTTCGCGGCCCGCAAGTGGGGCACGTTCGCCACGGTCGCCGAGCGCCTCGAGCCGGAGTCGCTGTTCTGGCGATTTGTCCGCTACCGCGAAACCCTCGGCTTCGAGATCATCCCGGAGCGCGGCGGACACGTGCCGCCCGCCAAGATCCTGGCTGAGCGGCTGCGGGCCAATCGGGTCGTCTGCCTGCTGGCCGAGCGCGACCTCAGCGGCCGCGGGGCGCCGGTGACGTTCTTCGGCGAGCGGACCAACATGGCTGCGGGCCCGGCCAGACTGGCCATCGAAACCGGCGCCGCGCTGCTGCCGGTGCACTGTTGGTTCGAGCCGGGCGGGTGGGGTTTCAGAGTGGCCGAGCCGGTCGACACCGCGGGCGGCGTGGCCGCCGCCACGCAGCGCCTCGCCGACCGGTTCTCGGACGGCATCGCCGCGCATCCCGCGGACTGGCACATGCTGCAGCCGCTGTGGTTCGACGACCTCTCGCCGTCCCGCCGCGCCCGGCTCGCGACCGCCGGTGCGTGATCGCGTGCGCTCCGGAATGACCCGTCACGTGCGCCCGGCGCCCGCCACGGGTCATTCGGGACAACGTCGCGCCGGCTGTGGCAGCGGGGGTACAGCCAGGTGAAGATCGGCATGGTCTGCCCGTACTCCTTCGATGTTCCGGGCGGGGTGCAGGCGCATGTGGCCGAACTGGCCGAGGTGCTCATCGAGCGCGGGCACCGGGTGAGCGTTCTCGCGCCCGCCTCGGAGGAAACCGAGCTGCCGGACTTCGTGGTCTCGGCGGGGCGGGCGGTGGCCATTCCGTACAACGGCTCGGTGGCGCGGCTGTCGTTCGGCCCCACCGCGTACAGCCGGATCCGGCGCTGGATCACCAAGGGCGAGTTCGACGTACTGCACATCCACGAGCCGAACGCGCCGAGTCTGTCGATGCTCGCGCTCAAAATCGCCGAGGGGCCGATCGTGGCGACGTTCCACACCTCGACCACCCGGTCGCTGGTGCTGAGCACGTTCCAGGGCGTGCTGCGGCCGTTCCACGAGAAGATCTCCGGCCGAATCGCGGTGTCGGAGTTGGCCCGCCGCTGGCAGGTCGAGGCGCTCGGCTCGGACGCGGTGGAAATCCCCAACGGGGTGAACGTGCAGGCTTTCGCGCGCGCCCCGCGACTGCCTGGCTATCCGCGCCCGGGCGGCACGGTGCTGTTCCTCGGCCGCTACGACGAGCCGCGCAAGGGCATGGCGGCGTTGTTGGGTGCGCTGCCCGCGCTGGCGGCGGAACACCCCGACGTGCAGATCCTCGTCGTCGGGCGCGGCGACGAGGACCGGCTGCGCGCCCAGGCCGGTCCGTACGCTCGTCACCTGCGGTTTCTCGGCCAGGTCGACGACGAGCGGAAGGCGTCGGCATTGCGCAGCGCCGACGTCTATTGCGCACCGAACCTCGGCGGGGAAAGCTTTGGGATCGTGTTGGTGGAAGCGATGGCAGCCGGTACCCCGGTGGTCGCCAGTGAACTCGACGCGTTCCGCCGGGTGCTGCGCGACGGCGCCGCGGGCGGGTTGACGCCCGTGGGCGACTCCGCCACGCTGGCACAGGCTT
>JABFVX010000318.1 GCA_013362555.1 Mycobacteriaceae bacterium | reverse complement strand
GAGCACCACGGCGCCCGCGATCCACGCGGCCCGGCCGCGCGGCCGCAGCGCGCGCAGGCGGCCCGCGGCCGATGTCGTCGCTTGGGAACTCATCGTCTCGGCCCCTCCGGCTTGTTCGGTACCGCGGCGGGTTTCGGCGCGGGCTTGGGCGTGGGGGGCGCCCCGGTCGGCGGAAGGAACGACAGCGGCGGGTCGGTCAGGTAGTGGTTGAGGTCCGCGGGCAGATGCGCGGGCCAGGCCATCGCGTCCACCACCATCTGGAAGTAGTTGTTGAAGCCCCAGTTCGACACGTATGCCCCAAAGAACGGGCCGCTGCCGACCTGTTCGCCCAGTGTGGTGGCATAGCCCACCAGGCCGTCCATGGCGGTCTTGATCGCCTTCTCGTTGTTCTGCAGCATCGTCAGCACGCCGTTGAGCTGCTCGAGCGCGGGCTCGAGCTGCTTCTGGTTGTCCCTGACGAACCCCTGCAGCTGCACCGCGACGGCGCGGATGTTGGCGATGAGCGAGGTGATCGAGGTGCGCCGGGCGTCCAGCTCGCCCAGCAGCGCGTTGCCGTCGACGAGCAGGGAATTGACCTGTCCGGCGCGCTGCCCCAAGACCTTGGTCACCGCCTGCGCTTTGGCCAGCAGCGAGCGCAGTGCCTCGTCGCGGTCGTTGAGGCTGCGCGAGAGCGCGCCGACGCCGTCCAGGGTGGCGCGCAGCGGCGCGGGAGTGTCGGTCAGCGTGTCCGACAGCGTCTCCAACGCCTTGTTGAGCTGTCCGGTGTCGAGGTCCTTCACCGTCGTGCTCAGGTCGCCGAGGGCGTCGTTGAGCGAGTAGGGCGAGGTGGTGCGGGTGCGCGGGATCGTGGCCCCCGGGTCCAGCCTGCCGGCCCCGGTCGGCACGACCGTCAGGTCGCGCCGACCCAGCAGCGTCACCGTCTTGATCTTCGCCGTGGAGGCGTCGCCGAGCTGAATCCGCGGCGGCAGTGTGAATCTCACCTGCACGTGGTCGTCGCGCAGCGAAATCGCCTGCACCTCGCCGACCTTCACGCCCGCGACTTCGACATCGTCGCCCGCCATCAGGCCGCCCGCGTCCTCGAAATCGGCCTGGTAGGTGAACGTGGCCGAGACGAAAGGCAGCTTCGGGGCCTGCAGGCTGGCCAGCACCAGGGCCACCGCACCCGTGATTCCGATGACGCCCAGGCGAATTCGGCGGTCGGTCATCGCGCGCACCTGCCTGTCTTCTGGTCGGAGCCCGGCAGCTGGAGCAGCCGGTCCTGACCGTCCGGGGTCGTGAATTTCATTCGCACGTTGCAGATGTAGACGTTCAGGAACGGGCCGTAGGCGCCGACGCGAGCCAGACTGCGGTAGGCGTCGGGCAGGTTGTCGAACACCCACTGCACGTCGTCCTTGCCCGCGTTGATGTTCCCGGCCACCCGCTCGCCCTGCCGCACCGATGCGGCGAAGTCCGGCCGCACCGCCTGCAGCAGCTGCGCGAGCTGTCCGGTGGCCCCCGCCAGTCGGGGCACCGCCCCGGCGATCGGGTCGCGGTCGGCGGCCAGGCCGCTGATCAGCTGCTGCAACTGGTCCACGGTCACGTCGAACTGGTTGCCCTTGTCGGTGATGGTCTTGAGCACCGCGTTCAAGTTGTTGATCACACCGCCGATCAGCGCGTCCCGCTCGGCCAGGCTCTTGGTGAAGTCGCCGGTGCTGTTGAGCAGCGTCACCAGCGAGCCGCCTTGGCCCTGGAAGATCTGAATCAGCGCCGCGCTCAACTGGTTCGACTGCTGGGCGTTGAGGCCCTTGAGGATCGGCTTGAACCCGCCGAGCAGCTGGTCCAAGTCCAGCGCGGGCGCGGTCTGCGCCTTGGGAATGGTGCCGTCGCCGGGCAGCCGCTGCGCCGAGCCGGGCCCGGGCATCAGCTCCAGGTACCGATTGCCCACGAGGTCCTCGTATCGGATCGCGGCCCGGGTGCTGCGCATGAGCGTCTGCTTCGACTCCACGTCGAAGTCCACGTGCGCGAGGTTGTCCGAGCCGACCTCGACCTTGGTCACCCGGCCCACCGGCACGCCCGCGATGCGCACCGTGCTGCCGTCGGTCATCCCGGAGGCGTTGGCGAACACGGCGTGGTAGCCGGTGTCGGAGGTGAACGTCATCTTGCTGAACACCACCGCCAGCGCGAGGAAGATCAGACTCATCACCACCACGAACACGCCGAGCTTGATCGAGGTGACCCGGTGCTGGTGCAGGTAGGAACGCTTGCTCATTTCGCCCCCGGAGTCTTGGGCTGCGGCTTCTGGGGCTGCGGCTCAGCGCCCGCGACCGCCTTGCTGGTGGGCACCAGGCCGTCGTAGAGGAACTCCCACAGCTTCGGCCCGCCGACGGCCGAGCGGGTCGGCGGCGCGAACGGCACGATCGAGGTGTCGGTCACGACATAGGGCGCGACCGCGCCGTCGGGCACGCCGTCGGGCAGGCCCCAGCAGTTCGGGCCGCCGGTAGCGGCGACCTTGGGCAGGTCGTTGGGGATCTGGTACGGCACCGGCGGCGGCATGAAGCCGGAGTTGAACGCCACGCCCTCCTGGTTGCCGCCGAAGATCCGCTCGCCCAGCGGCCGGTACTTGTCCAGCGCGACGATCGAGCAGTACAGCGCGGGCGAGTAGACGCCGAGCACGTTGGTGGTGGAGCGCAGCGTGTCCAGCGCGGTGGCCAGTGGCCGCTGGTTGGCCCGCAGCACCCCGCCGGTGGTCTCGTTGAGTCCGAGCACACTCAGCAGCACGGTGTTGAGCTGCTTGTGCTCGGCGACGATGGTGTCGCTGGTGACGGTGGCATTGTCGACGGCGCGCAGCAGGTTCGGCGCGTTGTCCGCATAGAGGTTGGCGACCTCGGCGGTCTTGTCGAAGTCCTTCTTCAGCGTCTGCAGCATCGGGTTGATCGTGGCCAGGTACGAGTCGCCGGAATCGATGAGCTGCCCCAGTGCCTCGCCGCGGCCGTGCAGCGCGGTGGCGATGGCGGTGAGCGTCGCGTTGAGCTGTTCCGGGTGCACCTTGGCCAGCAGCTGCTGCAGATGCTGGAACAGCGTGTTGTATTCGACCGTCACCGCGGTGGCCGCCAGGTGCGCGCCGGCGCGCAGCCGCGCGGACTCCGGCTTGTCCGGGAGCACGAAGTTGACGTACTTCGCGCCGAACACCGTCGTGGACTGGATGTCGACCTTCACGTTGGCGGGGATCAGCTTCAGCTGGGCCGGGTCGAGCGCGAGGGTCAGCGTGGCGACGCCCGCGCCCTGGCTCATCGAGGTCACGCGGCCGATCTGGACGCCGCGCAGCTTCACTTTGGCGTCCGGGTCCAGCACCAGGCCTGCCCGCGGGGCGCTCACCGTCACCGTGGCATGGTCCTCGAACGCGCCGCGGAACTGCAGGAACGCTCCGGCCACCAGAGCCGCCACCACCAGCACCATGGCCAAGCCCTTGAGCTGGGTGCGCAGCGCCGCGTTCCGAGATGTCGAATTCATGTGTCCCCCGCCTAATCCGAGAGATGGAAGTTGCCGGAGAGCCCGTATACGGCGAGCGAGATCAGCAGCGTCACCGACACCACCACGATCAGCGAGGTCCGCACCGCGTTGCCCACGGCCACGCCGACGCCGACCGGGCCGCCGCTGGCGTGGTAACCGTAGTAGGTGTGGATGAGCATCACCGCGATGCCCATGGCCAGCGCCTGCACGAACGACCACAGAATGTCCGTGGGCACGAGGAACGTGCGGAAGTAGTGGTCGTAGACGCCCGGCGACTGCCCGAACAGCACCACTGTCGCGAAGCGGCTCGCCACGAACGACGCGATCACCGCGAGCGAGTAGAGCGGGACGATCGCCAGGACGCCCGCCATCAGCCTGGTACTCACCAGGAACGGAATGGGCGGGATCGCCATCGAGTCGAGCGCGTCGATCTCCTCCGAGACCCGCATCGCGCCCAGCTGCGCGGTGGATCCCGCTCCGATGGTGGCCGCGAGCCCGACGCCCGCGATCACCGGCGCGGCGATGCGCACGTTGATGAACGCGGCGAAGAAGCCGGTCAGAGCCTCGACGCCGATGTTGCCCAGTGAGTTGTAGCCCTGCACCGCGATGGTGCCGCCCGCGAAGAAGGTCAGGAAGCCGACGATCACCACGGTGCCGCCGATGACCGCCAGCGCCCCGGTGCCCATGCTGATCTCGGCGATCAGCCGCACCGTCTCGGCGCGGAAGTGCCCGAGGGCGCGCGGCGTGCCCGCGATGGCCTTGCCGTAGAACTCGGCGTGCTCGCCGACCGCGCCCAGCCGCTTGCCCACCGGCCGAAAACGACGCGCCAGCCGCCGCCTGGTGTCACTGAGTGTCGCCATCGGCCCTCACCTCTTGGTCAATTCCAGGCCGACGGCCGTGACGACGACGTTGACGACGAACAGCGCCATGAACGCGAAGACGACTGTCTGGTTCACGGCGTCGCCCACACTCTTGGCCCCGCCGCGCACGTTCAGCCCGAGGAAGCATGCCACCAGGCCGGCGATGAGGCCGAACAGCCCGGCCTTGAGTTCGGAGATCAGCAGTTCGGCAAGACCGGTCAGCAGCGTGATGCCGTTGACGAACGAGCCGGGGTTCACCGATTGCAGCGCCACCGAGAAGCCGAACCCGCCCGCGATGCCGATCGTGCAGACCAGGCCGTTGAGCAACAGCGCCACCAGCGTGGAGGCCAGCACCCGGGGCACCACCAGACGCTGGTCGGGGTCGATCCCGAGCACCCGCATGGCGTCGATCTCCTCGCGGATGGTGCGCGAGGCCAGGTCCGCGCAGATCGCGGTGGCGCCCGCGCCTGCCACGATCAACACCGTGACGATCGGGCCGACCTGGGTGACCGCGCCGAACGCGGTGCCCGCACCCGACAGGTCGGCGGCGCCGATCGCGTGCAGCAGGATGTTGATGGTGTAGCTGACGAGCACCGTGAACGGAATTGCCACCAGCAGCGTCGGCAGAATCGACACCCGCGCGACGAACCAGGACTGGTCGACGAACTCCGACCACTGGAACGGCCTGCGGAACGCGGCCTTGGCCACGTGCGCGGAGAACCCGAAGAACTCCCCGACCGTGCGCAACGGCACCGCAACGATGTCGTTCACACGCCACCCCCTCGGGCCGCCGTCTCACAGCGGTGTTGTCTGCGCTGTTCGCGAGGCCGCGCGTCCGGAATGACCCGTGACGTGCGCCCAACGCACTCCATGGGTCGTTCTGGAAGGCCTCGGGCCGCCGTCTCACGGGGCGTTGTCATAAACCTGCGTCCTTGTTGCTGTATTTGCGTCAATCCTGCACCACGGTCCGGCCTCACACCTTCAGGCCGTGGGTGGCCGTGGCGCCGCCGTCGGCGGCGAACTCGCCGCCGGTGCAGTACGAGCTTTCGTCCGAAGCCAGGAAAAGCACCACGTTCGCTACCTCGTCGGCGCGGCCGACCCGGCCGATCGCGATCTTGTCCTTGACCCAGTCGGTGGGAATCTCCGCACCGCCCAAGGCATCCGAGACCATCTTGGTGTCGATCATGCCGGGGTGCACCGAGTTGACGCGGATCCCGTCGCGGCCCAGCTCCAGCGCCGCCACCTTGGTCATGCCGCGGATGGCGAACTTGCTGGCGGTGTAGGCGACCAGCATCGGCGTGCCCGCCAAACCCTCCACCGAGGAGATGTTGACGATGGAACCGCCGCCTGCGGCCTTCATCGGCGCGACCGCGGTGCGCATGCCGAGGAACGCGCCGACCTGGTTCACCCGCACGACTCGCTCGAAATCGGCCAGCGCGGTGTCGGGCAGCGGCGAGAAGTGCAGGATCCCCGCGTTGTTCACCAGCACTGTCAGCGAGCCGAACTCGCCGACCGCGCGGTCGACCGCGTCCTGCCACTGCTGCTCGGAGGTGACGTCGAGATGATGGTAGAGCGCGTTCTCGCCCAGTTCGGATGCCAGCTGCTTGCCGTCGTCGTCGAGGATGTCGGCGACGAGCACCTTCGCGCCCTCGGCGACGAAACGGCGTGCCGCCGCGGCTCCCTGTCCCCGCGCACCTCCGGTGATGAGTGCGACCTTCCCGGCCAAGCGCGTCATTGCCACTCCCTCTCCCTCGGCCCCATCTTTGTCTGTTCCGCGACGCTCTGTCCCGAAAATCGGACAGATTGTCTAGAACACGTTCCAGCGCGACCGGATGTCCGTTACCGCATGTATTACGGCAGATTCTTCAATTCATTGGCGGCGAAAATACGCTCCGGGTCGCGGTCGTCGAAGTAGCCGCCGATCTGGTCGACGAGGTCGTCCGCCGTCCACAATTGCCCGGCGGCGTCGAAGCGGGCCTCGACGGTCGGCGGGGCCATCAGCACCACCATGCCGCTGTGCACGACGAACACCTGGCCATTGATCTTGTCCGCGGCGGGCGCGGCCAGGAAGGCCACGAACGGCGCCACGTGGTCCACCGACATGGGATCGACGCCGTCGACCGGCGAGTCGCCGAACACGTTCTCGGTCATGGCCGTGCGGGCGCGCGGGCAGATGGCGGTGGCGCGCACGCCGTCGCGCTCGAGCCCGCGCGCGGTCGCGACGGTGAGCGCGGCGATGCCCGCCTTGGCGGCAGCGTAGTTGGGCTGGCCGACCGAGCCGAAAAGGCACGCCTCGGAGGTGGTGTTGACCACGCGGCCGTACACCGGCGCGCCCGCGGCCTTGGAGCGAGCCTTCCAATAGGCGCCCGCGTTGCGGGACAGCAGGAAGTGTCCGCGCAGGTGCACCCGGACCACCGAGTCCCATTCCTCGTCGGACATCGAGAAGATCATCCGGTCGCGGCAGAAGCCCGCGTTGTTGACCACGACGTGCAGCCCGCCGAGCCGCTCGGCCGCCGACACCAGCGCGTCGGCCGTGGCCCGCTCGCCGATGTCACCGGTCACCAGGACCGCCTCGGCGCCGAGTGCGGCGATCTCGTCCACCACTCCCGCGGCCGCCTCCGACACGTCATTGACCACCACCGACGCCCCCGCTTTCGCCAGCGCGAGCGCCTCGGCGCGGCCCAGGCCCGCCCCCGCCCCGGTGACTATGGCCGTCTTACCTTCCAGCGATGCCGCGGGTTGCACGGGCAGCTCCTCCTCATCGAGGCCGATCGGGGTCACGCACGTCGGTCGGGCGACCCTGGTCGTTCATGTACGCTCGGGTCCGGTGACCGGAACGTGGTCTGGACCACAGTAGAACGCGTTCTTGTCAGATGCAAGCAACCTCGCCGGCCCCGGCGGAGAGACATACAGCCAGACCGCAGTGATAGCCGTTCACCTGGCCTCTGTTCTAACTTTAGAACTTGTTCTACAGTGATCTCTGAGTGAGCGTTTGAGAACGTCCAGAACGGCCCACGGAGTGCGTTGGCGCAACTCACGGGCCGTTGTGGCTGGGCGGCAAACCTCCGGAATGACCCATGACGTGCACCCAACGCACGTCACGGGTCATCGCGGAAGTGAGCGGCTCAGTCACCACGTTCTCGAACACGCTGCGAGACACCGTTGGGGCGTACGGAGGAGATCGATGCGGATCAGCTACACCGAGGAGCAGGAGAAGCTGCGCAGGCAGCTGCGCGAGTACTTCTCCGGGCTCATGACGCCCGAGCGGCGCGAAGCCATCGTGAACAGCCCGCAGGGCGAGTACGGCGACGGCGCCGCGTTCAAGGAAGTCGTCCGCCAGATGGGCCGCGACGGCTGGCTGGCGATCGGGTGGCCCACCGAGTACGGCGGCCAGGCCCGCCCGAACATGGACCAGCTGATCTTCAACGACGAGGCCGCCATCGCGGGCGCGCCCATCCCCTTTCTGACGGTCAACACCGCGGCGCCCGCGCTGATGGCGGGCGGCACCACTGAACAGAAGGCGTTCTATCTCCCCAAGATCGCCCAGGGCGAGCTGCACTTCTCCATCGGCTACTCCGAACCGGAGGCGGGCACCGACTTGGCCTCGCTGCGCACTCGCGCGGTGCGCGACGGCGACGAATACGTCATCAACGGCCAGAAGATGTGGACGAGCCTCATCGAGTACGCCGACTACGTGTGGCTGGCCGCGCGCACCGACCCCGAGGCGACGAAGCACCGCGGCCTGTCGGTGTTCATCGTGCCGACCCAGGTGGACGGGAAGCCGACCGAGGGTTTCTCGTGGACCAAGGTGCATACCGTCGCAGGTCCCGGCACCAGCGCCACCTACTACTCCGACGTGCGGGTGCCCGCGGCGAACCTGGTCGGCGAGGAGCACAAGGGCTGGGCCCTGATCACCAACCAGCTCAATCACGAGCGCGTCGCCCTGACCTCGGCCGCGCCGCTGCAGGAGTCGCTGCGGCAGGTGCGCGACTGGGCGCAGCGCGAGAAACTGCCCGACGGCTCCCGGGTCATCGACTCGGAGTGGGTGCAGATGCACCTGGCCCGGGTGCACGCGCACGTCGAGTACCTCAAGCTGCGCAACTGGAAGATCGCCTGGGCCGCGGACTCGAGCAAGCTCGGCCCAGCCGAGGCCTCGGCGACCAAAGTGTTCGGCACCGAGTTCGCGACCGAGGCCTACCGACTGCTGATGGAAGTGCTCGGCACCGGCGCGATCGTGCGCAAGGGCTCGCCGCACGAGCTGCTCTCCGGGCGCATCGAGCGCCTGCACCGCGCCGCGCTGATCCTCACCTTCGGCGGCGGCACCAACGAGGTCCAGCGCGATCTCGTCGCCGCCACGGCCCTCGGCCTGCCCGTCACCCGCTAGCGCGGCCGCCCCGTCATCCCGGCGAAAGGGACTTTCCATGGATTTCAGCTTCACTGAAGCGCAACAGGATCTGGCCGGCCTGGCCCGCTCCATCCTGACCGACTGGGCCGACAAGCACGAGCCCCGGCCGCTCGGCAACGGATACGACGCCGAGCTGTGGGCCGCACTGGCCAAGGCAGGCCTGCTCGACGCCGCGCTGCCGCAGTCTGTCGGCGGCGGCGGCTTCGGCCTGCTCGAACAGTGCAGCGTGCTGCTCGAGGTCGGCCGGGTGGTGGCGCCCGCGCCGTACCTGGCCGCCATCGCCGTGTCAGCCGCCGCCATCGCCGAGTTCGGCGGACCGGCCCATGCCGAGCGCTGGGTGCTGCCGGTGCTGCGCGGCACGGCCACGTTGGCCCCGGCGCTGGACGCAGGCATCGACGCCGAACGGACGGCGGACGGGTGGCGGCTTTCGGGCGCCCAGACGGCCGTGCCCGCCGGGTCTTTCGCGGACGCCTTCGTGATCGCCGCGGCCGTCGGCGATCACGACGAGCTGATCGTGGTCGACCGCAACACGACCGGACTGACCGTCACGCCCCAGCAGGTGACCGACGGCGGCGACGCGGCGCTGCTGGAGCTCGACGACGTGACTGTCGGAGCCGACGCGGCGCTGGGCGCGGGCGCGGCGGACTGGGCGCGGCGTCGCGCCACCATCGCGTGGTGCGCGCTGCAGCTGGGCGTCGTCGAGCGGGCGCTGGAGATCACCGCCGAATACGCGCGCACCCGCAAGCAGTTCGACAAAGTGATCGGCTCGTTCCAGGCGGTTCGCCAGCGGCTCGCCGACGGCTACCTGGACGTCGAGGCCGTGCGGCTCACGCTGTGGCAAGCCGCGTGGCGCGAATCCGAAGGGCTGCCTGCCGACGCCGAGATCGCCACCGCGAAGTTCTGGGCCGCCGAGGCTGGGCACCGGGTCGCGCACACGACGGTGCACGTGCACGGCGGGGTCGGCATCGACCTCGACGCGCCTGCGCACCGCTACTTCGTCGCCGCCAAGCGTGCCGAGTTCAGCATGGGCGGATCGACCCGGCAGCTGCGCCGCCTCGGCGCCGCTCTGGCGCACGAGCCGGCCTGAAACCAACGTCACGTCACAACAATTCGAGGACCGAACAATGACTGAAGCCGACTACATCGTCGTGGGGGCAGGCAGCTCGGGCGCCATCGTGGCCAGCAGGCTGGCCGAGCGGGGCGAGCGCGTGATCCTGCTGGAGGCCGGCCGCAAGGACAACACCCGCATGGCCCGGGTCCCGGGCATGATCTCGATGGTGCACACCGTGCCGCAGCTCAAGGCCCGAATGTGCTGGAAGCAATACTCGATCCCGCAGAAGCACGCCAACGACCGGCTGGTGCCGATGACCCGCGGCAAAGTGCTCGGCGGCTCCAGCTCCGTCAACGGCATGCTGTTCGTGCGCGGCAACAAGGCCAACTTCGACTCGTGGGCCGCCGAAGGCTGCGAGGGCTGGAGCTACGACGATGTGCTGCCCGCCTACAAGCGGCTGGAAAACTGGGAGGACGGCGCAAACGAGCTGCGCGGCGCGGGCGGCCCGATTCAGGTCACCCGCCAGCGCGACCTGACCCCGATCGCCCAGGGTTTCATGTCGGCTGCCGCGGAAACGCTCGGCGCTCCGGTGATCGCCGACTACAACGGGGAGTCGCAGGAAGGCATCAGCATCTTCCAGCAGAGCGTCGCGAACGGAATTCGCTACAGCTCCGCGCGCGGCTACCTGACCGAGCGCACCAACCCCACGCTCGAGGTCGTCACCGGAGCGCACGTCGCGCGGGTCGTGATCGAGAACGGCCGCGCCACCGGCGTCGAGGTCGTGGACAAGCGCGGCGCCCGCCGCGTCATCCGCGCGGGCAAGGAGGTCATCGTCTCCGGCGGCGTCATGGGGTCGGCGCAGATTCTCATGCTCTCGGGCATCGGCCCGGCCGCGCACCTGCGCGAGATGGGCATCGACGTGCACGCCGACCTCCCGGTCGGACAGAACCTGCACGACCACCTGTTCGTGCCGATGACCTACGTGTCGAAGAAGGCCCTGCACCGCGGCATCCCTACGCATTTCGCCTCGGGCATGCTGCGCGAGCAGCTCAAGCCGGGCAGCTCGTGGTTCGGCCGCACCGTGTTCGAGGTGGCCGGTTTCGTGCGCACGTCGTTCGCCACGGACATCCCGGACATGCAGATCCACGCCCTTCCGTGGAGTTACCCCGCGCCCAACCAGGACGAGGACAAGCTGCACATGGTGGACCGCCGTCCAGCGCTCACAGTCTTCCCGACGCTCATCTACCCCAAGAGCCGCGGCGAGTTGCGGCTGGCCTCGGCGGATCCGCTGGCGTCGCCGCTCATCGACCCGGGTTACCTGTCGGATTCCGCGGACGTGGATTTCCTCGTAGAGAGCATCGGCATGATCCGAGAAGTGATGGCCAACAAGTCGATCGCGGGCGACTGGACCGAGGAGCTCGCTCCCGGAACGGATTTCGCCGACGAGACCGCTCTGCGCCAGGAGCTGCCCAACCGTGTCCACTCCGTCTACCACCCCGTCGGCACCTGTCGGATGGGCGCCGACGAGCGAGCCGTGGTCGATCCGCAGCTGCGGGTCCGGGGGGTCGAGGGCTTGCGGGTCGCCGACGCCTCGATCATGCCGAGCATTACCGGCGGCAACACCAACGCCCCGTCTTACCTGATCGGCGAGATGGCAGCGTCGTTCATCAACTGACGTCGGCTGTCCCGGATGCGTCCGTCATTCGAACAGTGTGTACGAAGGACGCATTCGGGATAGGGGGACTATGACTGGGTCAACCGCGCTCACCGTCACCGACCTGCTGCTCGACCGGGCCGGCGACGAGGCTGTCGGACTGCGGTTCGAGCAGCAGTCCTGGACCTGGGCGCAGTACGTTCAGACGTGCGCCGAGTACGCAGCGGTCCTGCGCGAGCTGTGCGGCCCGGCGGCCGCGCCGCACGTCGGGGTGCTGGCCGACAACGTGCCAGCGTTCGGGTTCCTGCTCGGCGCCGCGGCGCTGTCGGGCACGGTCCTGGTGGGCCTCAACCCGACTCGCCGCGGCGCCGCGCTGGCGCGCGACGCCCGGGTGTCCGACTGCCAGGTCGTGCTGACCGAGGGCAGGCACCTGTCCGCGCTCGCCGGTGTCGACCTCGGCGTCCCGGTCATCGACCTGGACGGGCCGCACTGGGCGCGGCTGCACGCAGCCCACCGCGGCACGGAGCTCACCCCGGTGCCGGCAGGCGCACAGGACCTGATGATGCTCATCTTCACCTCCGGCACCAGCGGCGACCCGAAGGCGGTGCGCTGCACCCACGCCAAGGTCGCCGGGCCGGGGCGCATGCTCGCCGAACGCTTTTCGTTGGGCGCACCCGACACGGTGTACGTGTCGATGCCGCTGTTCCACTCCAATGCGGTGATGGCGGGCTGGTCGGTGGGGCTGGCCGCCGGGGCGACCGTGGCGCTGCGCCGGAAGTTCTCGGCTTCCGGGTTCCTCGCCGACGTCCGAGCGTTCGGAGCGACCTACGCCAACTACGTCGGCACTCCCCTGTCCTATGTCCTGGCCACCCCGCCGCTCCCCGACGATGCGGACAACCCGCTGCGCATCGCCTACGGCAATGAGGGCGCGGCCGCGGACCTGGCGGCCTTCGCCTCCCGGTTCGGCTGCCACGTCGTCGACGCTTTCGGCTCCACCGAAGGCGGCGTCGCCATCGTCCGCACCCCCGAGACCCCGGCAGCCGCGCTCGGTCCGCTGCCGACCGGCGTCGCCATCGTCCATCCGGACACCGGACTACCCTGTCCCCCTGCGGAGTTCGACGTGACCGGAGCGGTGGCCAACCCCGACAGCGCCATCGGCGAACTCGTGAACACGTCGGGTACGGGCGCGTTCGCGGGATATTACAACGACCCGGACGCCGAGGCGCAGCGGCTGCGAGCGGGCCGGTACCACACCGGCGACCTCGCGTACACCGACGCCGCGGGCTACTGCTATTTCGCGGGCCGCACCGGCGACTGGCTCCGCGTCGACGGCGAGAATCTCGGCGCGGCGCCCATCGAACGCGTCCTCGTGCGCCACCCCGCCATCGCCGAGGCCGCCGTCTACGGCATCGCCTGCCACGTGGGCGATGCCGTCGCCGCCGCTGTCGTCCTCGCCCCCGGCGCCACCCTCGACGTCGCCGAGTTCGCCGATTTCCTGGCCGCCCAACCCGACCTCGGCCCCAAGCAGCGCCCCCGCCACCTCCGCGTCCTCGACGAACTCCCCCGCACCCCCACCTTCAAGGTCCTCAAGCGCGTCCTCGCCGCCGACGGCCTCGCCCCTACCACCCCCATCCCCTCCAGAATGACCCGCGACGTGCGCTGAACGCACGTCACGGGTCGTTCTGGAGATCGTTGGTCAGAGGACTTCGGACAGGAAGCGTTGGAGACGGCCGGTGCGGGGGGCGTCGAAAAGGGCATCGGGAGCGCCGGTTTCGACCACCTGGCCCGCGTCCATGAAGACGACGCGGTCGGAGACTGTTCGGGCGAAACCCATTTCGTGGGTCACGACGACCATCGACATGCCCTGCGCGGCCAAGTCGGCCATCAAGGCGAGGACGCCTTTGACCAGTTCCGGGTCGAGCGCGGAGGTGGCCTCGTCGAAGAACATCACCTCCGGTTCCATCGCCAGGGCCCGGGCTATCGCCACCCGCTGCTGCTGGCCGCCGGACAGGTTCGCCGGGCGGGTGTCGGCTTTCGTCGCCAGGCCCACCGCGTCGAGCTGGGCCAGCGCCACGACGCGCGCGGCGTCGGCGGACAACCCGCGCAACTTGCGCGGGCCGAGCGCGACATTGTCGGCGACCGTCTTGTGCGGGAAGAGGTTGAAATGCTGGAACACCATGCCGATACGGCGGCGCAGCCGGTCCGGGTTCTCGCCGAGAACGGACTCGCCGTTGAGCGCAATGTCGCCCGCGTCCGGCTCGTGCAGCCGGTTCAGCACGCGCAGCAGCGTGGATTTACCGGAGCCGGACGGGCCGATGACCGTCGTCGTCCCGCCGGCGTCGACGTGGATGTCGACGCCGCGCAGCACGTGGTTTCCGCCCAGACTGAGGTGCAGACCGGTCCCGGTGAGTGATGCACTCATGTCAGCGCCCTTCCGTGCCCGCCGCCGCGGCGACGGGCTGCTGGGACCGGTCCGGTCTGCCGGTGCGCAGCCGCCGGTCGAGGTAGTTCACCGTGTGCGTGAGCGGGATTGTCAGCACCAGGTACACCAGGCCCGCCGCCACCAGCGGCGACAGATTTCCGGTCTGCGCATTGAGGTCGCGGCCCACCGCGAACAGCTCGCGCTGCGACGCCATCAGGCCGAGGAAATAGATCAGCGACGAATCCTTGATCAGTGCGATGAACTGGTTCATCAATGCGGGCAGCACGCGCCGCACGCCTTGCGGGATCACCACCAGCCGCATCGACTGCCGGTAGCCGAAGCCGAGCGCGCGGGCCGCCTCCAACTGCCCGGCCTCCACCGATTGGATGCCGGAGCGGAAGATCTCGCCGATATAGGCCGCCGCCAGCAGCGCCAGCGCGGCCGCGCCGAGCCAGTACGGATTGTTGCCGGTGAGATCGCGCACCACCGGCCCGATTCCGAGCCCGATGAGCAGAATGATCACCACCGCGGGCAGGCCGCGGAAGATGTCGGTGTACACCCGGGCGGGCCAGCGCAGCCAGCGGCTGCGCGACAGGCCCGCCACCGCGAGCAGCATGCCGAGCACCGTGCCCAGCACCCCGGAGACCAGCGCCAGGACAATGGTGTTCGGCAACCCGGTCTTGATCAGATCGGGCCAGGCCCTGCGGTACAGCGACCAGTCGAAGAACGTCTCCCGCAGCTGGCGCAGCGTGGATTTCGGTGCGGCGGGCCCGGTTCCGGCCTCGCCTCGGGCTTTCGCCTTGTTCTCGGCGGCGACCGCGGCGAAGTCCGCCAGCCGCGGCGCAGGCGCGGCTGCGGAACCCGGCTTCCAGCCGGGCGGCAGTTGGCGCGGCACCCATTCGGAATAGAGCCGGGCATACGTGCCGTCGGCAATCACCGCGTCCAGCCCGCTGTTGAGCGCGTCTATCAGGGGCTGGTTGCCCTTGGCCACCGCCCAGCCGACGAAGTTGTCGAGGCTGAAAGTGTTCTGCACCACCGCGATACCGTCGCCCGGCTGGATCGCGCCCTGCGCCTGCGCCGACGGCGCCACCCAGGCGTCGACCTGCCCCGTCTTCACGTTCGCGTAGGCCGTGTTGTAGTCGGGGAACTGCACCGGGGCCAGGTGCAGCCGGTTGCGCACGTATTCGTCCTGAACCGTGCCCTGCACCACCGCGATCCGGGCGCCCGGCCCCAGGTCCGAGAAGCCCTTGATCCGACCGCCCGCGGCGGCGACCAGCGCGAAGTACCCGAAGTCGTACCCGTTGGTGAAGCCCACCAGCTTGCGGCGCAGATCGGTCGTGGTGATGTTCGACGATCCGACGTCGAATCGCCCGCCCGCCACTTGAGCCAGCAGCCCGGAGAATTCCGTGCCCGAAAACCGCACGCGCAGTCCGAGTTTCGCACCGACCGCCGCGAGAAGCCGATTGTCGAAGCCGGTGAACTCGCCGCTGGAGTCGACGCAGATGCTCGGCGGGGCGTCCGACAGCGTCCCCACGCTCAACACCCCCGGCGTGCCCAGCCCTAGCCTCGACACGTCGATCGCACCGACCGGCGCGGCGTCGGCGGTGGTGTAGCGATCCTCGCCTGCGGCCTCCGGCGACGCCAGGTTCGTCGGTGCTGCCGACGCCGCGCTCAGCCCGTGCGGCGCGCACTGGTCCCGTCCGGCTTCGCTACCGGACCCGCATGCAGACACCGCGGTGCCGACCAGAAGCAACATCACCGCAATTATCGCGCCTGGTCGCACTACACGCCGATGTTTCATGGGCGATCACATTAGCGTGCGGATCAGGCAATTTCGCAGTTAATGATCTTCGGCCGCACCGGCCGCGGGTCGCGGGACGACACACAGTCCATCGACAGTGTGCGTTTGCGCCGCTATTCGGCGCATAGTGTGCGCTCTCCGCAGTTGCGGCCCCGGCCCGCCCGCGAATAAGGCAATTAGAACCACGCTGAGCACAGAAGCGCCTGCGCCTGTCCAGAATGACCCGTCACGTGCGTTGAACGCACGTGACGGGTCATTCTGGACAGGCTTTCGGCTCGGTAGCATCCGACACATGGCCATCAAACTCGAGAATGTCGGCATCGCGGTACGCGACCTCGAAGCCGCGATCGCGTTCTTCACCGACCTGGGCCTCACGGTCCTCGGCCGCGCCACTGTCAGCGGCGAGTGGACCGAGACCGCCGTCGGTCTCGACGGCAACCACGCCGACATCGCGATGCTCCAGACTCCGGACGGCCTCGGCCGCCTCGAGCTCTTCGAGTACATCCACCCCGAGGCGATCGAGTCCGAGCCCACGCGTCCCAACGAGATCGGCATGCACCGCGTCGCGTTCTCGGTCGACGACATCGACGAAGCACTCGAGATCGCCGCGCGGCACGGCTGCCGTCCGCTGCGCGGCGTGGCGACCTACGAGGACGTCTACAAACTCACCTACCTGCGCGGCCCCAGCGGCATCCTCGTGATGCTCGCCGAGGACCTGACGAAACGCTGACGGCATGCTCCAGAAGGACCCGTGACGTGCGCCCGACGCACGTCACGGGTCATTGTGGAGTTTGTTGCGCCTAACGGCCCAAGCGGCGCATGACGCGGAGGGTGAGCAGGGTCTGCTTGAGGTGACTGGCATACGGAACATTGGGGCGGGCGCCGAGAAGCTGCTTCTTCAGAACCGCGACGTTGACCGGGTGGGTGTACTTCAGCAGACCCGCCTCGCCGTGGCGGGCGCCGACGCCCGACGCCTTGATGCCGCCGGACGGGCTGGCCTTGGCAGCGTAGGAGGCCGCGAAACCGTCGTTGATGTTGATGTTGCCCGCCTCCAGCCGCGCCGCTACCCGGCCGGCACGACCGAGGTCGCCGCTCCACACACTGGCGTTGAGGCCGTAGTGCGTATCGTTGGCCAGCTCGATCGCCTCGGCCTCGGAGCTGAAACGGTACAGGCTGACCACCGGGCCAAAGGTCTCCTGCGTCGCGTGCACCATGTCGGAGGTGACGTCGGTGAGCACCGTCGGCTCCAGGAAGGCCGGGCCGACGTCGGGGCGGGCCTTGCCGCCGGTGAGGACCTTTGCGCCTTTGCCGACCGCATCGTCGATGTGGGCCAGCACCCGGTTGAGGTGCTCCACCGAACACAGCGAGCCCATCTGAGGTTCGAAATCGTATGTGGCGCCGATCTTCAGCTCTTTCGCGGCCGCCACGAACCGCCGCTGGAACTCGTCGTAGACGCCGTCCTGCACATAGATGCGTTCAATGTGCATGCAGGCCTGGCCCGCGTTGGCGAAGACCGAGAAGATGATGCCGGGCAGCAGCTCGTCCAGGTTCACGTCGTCGAGCACGATGAGTGGGTTCTTGCCGCCCAGCTCCAGGCTGCACCCGATCAGGTTGCGGCCCGCCTGTTCGCCGATGGTGCGCCCGGTGGCGCTGGAGCCGGTGAACATGACGTAGTCGGCCAGTTCGATCATCGTGGGGCCGATGTCCGGGCCCTCGCCCGTGACCACCTGGAACAGACCCTCGGGCAGGCCCGCCTGCTCCAGCAACTCGACGCCGTACAGGGTGCACAGCGCGGTCTTGTTGTCCGGCTTGAGCACCACCCCGTTGCCCGCGAGCAGCGCGGGAGTGGAGTCCGACAGCGCGATGGCGAACGGGAAGTTCCACGGGGCGATGACGGCGATGACGCCCTTGGGCTTGCGAACCTCGGTGGAGCTGGAGAAGAACGGCACCGGCCCGCCGCGCTTGATGGGCGCCAGCAGTTTCGGCGCGGCCTTGAGGTAGTAGCTCACGGTGAACGGGACGTCGCACGACTCCTCGAACGCCATCCGCCGGTTTTTGCCGGTGCCGATCTGGATCAGGTCCGCGATGAGCTCGTGGTTGGTCAGCACGAGCTCATGGAAGCGCTTGAACACCCCGACCCGCCGCGCGACCGGCCATGACGCCCATTCCTTCTGCGCGGCACGCGATTTCGCGTACGCCTCGGTGACATCTGCCGGCGTGGACTGCGGCAGCTCGCCGACTGCGTCCCCGGTGAAGACCTCGACCATTTTGTAGTTGTTCGGACCGGACGCCGCGACCCTCGCCGTCAGCCGCGCCACCAGAGCATCCGTGATCCGTGCAGGCACCGTCATACCGAGAACTGTAACGCGTTCTACACACCGGAAGCCACTGAATCCAGCATTTCGTTAACACCTATCACCGACCCGGTCCCACTCACCGGGACCCCCTACACCCTAAGCGCGCGTTC
>JABFVX010000158.1 GCA_013362555.1 Mycobacteriaceae bacterium | reverse complement strand
AACGACCCCTTCGGCTCGCTGAATCTGGTCGGCGCAGTGCGCCGTTCGATGGCCAAAGCCGGCTACTGCGACCTCAAGGAATTCCAGAAAGTCGGCCTCACCGTCCGAGCTGTATAGGATTGTCGCTCGTCGTCCAGAATGGCCCGTGACGTGCGCTCAATGCACTCGGTGGGTCATTCTGGAGTTCATGTCCTCGGTCCGGGGAAGCCTGGGCGCTTCGCCGCGCTCGGGGAGGGTGGCCGGGTTTGCCAGTGCCGTACGGTATGTTTTGGGCATGCCGCTCCCGCGACCGGTGACTACGCACGACATCGAGCGCATTGCCATGGAGACGCACACGGCCCCTGATCCGGTGGGGCTGGCTATGGACCTCGTGGCGGCCGCAACCCACGGCGGGTTGGCGAACCCGGGCGAGGACACCGGGTTCGCGCTGCAGTTGGCCGCTGAGCTGCTGCAAGCGCACGGCGACCTCGACGCCGCCGAGCAGGTGGCCCGGCAGGCGGCCGACACCGACTCGGTGGACGACAAGGCATACATCATTTCCTACCACGGCGAGCTGCTGTTGCGGCTCGGCCGCGAAAAGGAAGGCCTGGAGCGCATCTCGGAGTTGAAGCCACTGATCTGGAGCCAGCCGATCGTGGCCTGCCATGTCAGCGACGCGCTGGTCGAGGCGGGCTACCGGGAGACCGCCGAGGAGTGGCTGGCGGGCATGGCCGCGGAGGCGCTCGGTCGACGCAACGCCTTGAAGTCCGAAGGCGGCCTGGAGTACGAGCGAGCCGTCGCTTTGTCGCGGGACCTGCTTACCGTGCTGCACAACCTGGGGTTTCCCGATCAAAATCACGATAAGTGACACCGAGTGTCGCACCTACCGCCGGTGGCGGTTATTGTCGTTACTTGGAGGTAGGTCATGGCAACGGAGCATGCGGTGGACTTCGACGTTCTCGTGGTCGGTTCGGGTTTCGGGGGCAGTGTCACGGCATTACGGCTGGTCGAGAAGGGATACCGCGTCGGCGTCCTGGAAGCGGGCAAGCGGTATGAAGATGCCGACTTCGCCAAGACCAGTTGGGACCTGCGCAAGTTTCTGTGGGCGCCGGGTTTGCGGCTGTTCGGCATCCAGCGGCTGCACTTGCTGAAGGACTGCTTCATTCTGGCGGGCGCCGGGGTGGGCGGCGGCTCGCTCAACTACGCCAACACCCTGTACAAGCCGGGCAAGGCGTTCTTCGAGGACCCGCAGTGGTCCGGCATCACCGACTGGGACGCCGAGCTGAGCCCTTACTACGAGCAGACCCGCAAGATGCTCGGAGTGGTCACCAACCCGCACATGACCCCTGCTGACGAGGTGTGCAAAGCGGTCGCCGAGGACATGGGCGTGGGCGACACCTTCGTGCAGACTCCTGTCGGGGTGTACTTCGGCGAGGCGGGCAAGACTGTCGGCGACCCGTACTTCGGCGGCGCGGGCCCGGACCGCACCGGCTGCATCGAATGTGGCGAGTGTATGACCGGCTGTCGGCACGGCGCCAAGAACACGCTGCTGAAGAACTATCTGTATCTCGCCGAACGCGGTGGGGCGCAGGTGCTTCCGATGACCACGGTCACCGCAGTGCGGCCCGGGCGCGCCGGCGGCTGGCAGATCGACACCAAGCGCACCGGCTCGCCGCGCAAGCGCACACACACTTACACCGCCGCGCACGTGGTGTTGGCCGCGGGCACTCGCGGCACCCAGAAACTGCTGTTCAGCATGCGCGACGCCGGGGTGCTCCCGGACGTGTCGCGGCGGCTGGGCATGCTCACGCGCACCAACTCCGAGGCGATCCTCGGTGCGGCCAAGACCGAGGTCGACCCGGGATACGAGGCCACTAAGGGCGTGGCGATCACGTCGTCGTTCCACCCCACCAGCGACACCCACGTGGAGCCGGTGCGCTACGGCAAGGGTTCGGACGCGATGGGACTGCTGCAGACCTACCTGGTCGACGGCGAGGACCCGAACGACGCATCCCCGCGGTGGCGGCGGCTGTGGCGGCTGGCGCGGCAGGACTGGGGCGAGACCGCCCGGATGCTGCGCACCAAGCGGTGGGCCGAGCGCACCATGATCGTGTTGGTCATGCAGAACCTGGACAACTCGATCACCACGTTCACCAAGCGGGGCCTGTTCGGCCGCCGCTACACCAGCAAGCAGGGCCACGGGGCGCCCAACCCGACCTGGATTCCGGCCGGCTACGATGCGGCTCGCCGGATCGCGGACAAGCTCGACGCCAAGGCGGGCAGCTCGTGGGCCGACATCTTCAACATCCCGATGACGGCGCATTTCATCGGCGGCTGTGCCATCGGCGCTGATGCCGACCAGGGCGTCATCGACCCGTACCACCGGGTCTTCGGCTATCCGACGCTGAGTGTGGTTGACGGTGCGGCGATTTCGGCCAACCTCGGAGTCAACCCGTCGCTGACTATCGCCAGTCAGGCCGAGCGCGCCGCCGCATTCTGGCCCAACAAGGGCGAGGAGGACCCGCGCCCCGCGATGTGGCAGGCCTACCGCCGCATCGACCCGGTAGCGCCCCACGCCCCGGTCGTCCCCGCCCACGCTCCCGCCGCGCTGGTGCTGCCGATCGTCGGCATCCGCCACGGCGACCCGGCGACCGCCTAGCGAAGTTACACCCGTTGCGTGCAGCCACACCCGCAGCTGCGGGTGTGGCTGCACGCAACGGGTGTAACTGATTGACATGGAGGCCCGCCGTGCGCACGCTGTGTACCACAATGTTCACAATTGGAGCGGAGCGGTTGCCGTGCACTCGAAGGATTCCCCCGTCACCCTGATCGACAGCGCACCGGAATCGGCGCTGCCGGTCGAGCACATCTGCGACATAGTGTTTCCGTTTGTCGCGGCGCCCGACGCCATCCCGACCCGCAACGGCGTGCGGCAAGTGTTCTCCACCTCGGCAGGCACCGTCACCGGCCCGCGGCTCAACGGAATCGCGCTGCCCGGAATCGCGGTCGCCATGGCGGGCAGCGACAATGTCCTCGTCAGCGAGCACATTCACGCAATGCTCCATACCGACGACGGCGAGTCGGTCTTCCTCACGGCGGGCCGCGGCATCTTGAAAGCGGGCGATGACACTCTCGCCGAGCTGAAGTCGGGACAGACCGTCGACCACCGTGCGATCTACTCCTGGATTCCGACGACACTGGAGACTGCGGCCCCGAAATACCAGTGGCTGAGCTCGGTCATGATCGTGTCGCGCGGCTACTTCACCATGGAGCTGATGCACGCCCAGTGGCGGCTGTACGCGCTCGCCGAGTAGAGCATGCGGGACCTTCTTACACCCGTTGCGCGGATACACACCCGCAGCTGCGGGTGTGGATGCCCGCAACGGGTGTAAGAAGTGGGCTAGGCCCGGCCCGACACCAGCCACACGAGGGCCGGGTATCCCGCCGCGAAGGTGAGCAGGAACGTGTTCAGGCCCATGACCAGCCAGCAGCCGAGGTGGAAGGCGACGCCGACCGCCAGGAATGTCAGGGCGGCGGGCTCGGGGAGCAGCCACACGGCGGGGAACGTCGCTTCCCAGATCGCGACGGCGAGGCCGGCAAGGTATGCGGCGCGGAGCGGGACATGCTGAGCCAGTGGGGGATTGCCGTAGCAGGACGAGTGCAGCACCATGGCCATCGCGGAGCCGCGGGTCCAGTCGCGGGCCGACAGTTTCGACCAGCCCGCCACGGCGTAGCCCCCGGTCAGCTGAGCGCAGATCAGGTATCCGAAAACCGTGGCGGCGGCGGGAGTCGGGTGCAGCTGGTAGCCGAGGACCGCCAGCGACCAGAACAGCGCAACTTGGTCCGCGCCGTCGCGCCCGAACGGGAACCTGGCCGCCGCAAGCAGCAAGAACAACGCCGACAGCAGTGCGGCCGCCGCGCCCGCCGGGGTGTTCCAGAAGACTGCGGCGCCGATGCCGCCGAGCGGGGCGGTGGCCAGCCAGGTCCCGGTTGCGTTCGGGGAAGCGAACATTCGGTCCAGCGGGCGCGCTGCGGGGTACCGGATCACGGTGCGCCGCAGGCGGAGAATGTCCCAATCGAACAGGCCGCCCGGGCCGAGTGCGCCCGCGCGCAACAGCAGCGCGTATTCGAGCGCCGCCACCGTCAGCACCGCGGCCAGCCCGGCGGCGACGGCGCGCAGGGCGGTGTCCGCGGTCAGCATCGGCGGTGCGCGTCAGGTGTCACCGGACCGCCGGCCTGCTCCACGGGGTGATGATCGGAGACCAGCAGGACCTCGCCTTCGTCGGTCGCGTCGGCGCGGGTGGTCAGCAGGCAGAACTGCACGTCGGCGTGGCCGCGGGCGCGGGCGCTGGCGACACCGAGCAGCAGCAGGTAGGTCATCGACAGCGTGACGGTCGGGCGGACTCGTTCCGGCGGTTGGTCGTGGTGCGCCCGGCCGAGCAGGATCGCGTGCGTGCCGACGTCCACCAGGGCCTTGCGCACCCGGCGGTGCGGGTCGGCGAGTTTGGGCGCATAGCCCCGGCGTCGGGACGATTCGATTGTGCGCCAAGCGCCGGGCAGTCCGGTGTTCGCGCGGTGCCGGACCGTCAGGTGGTAGTCGCTGCGGTTGGGCGTGGGCGCGAAGAACTTCGAATCCGGCACCAGCAAGTAGATGTCGGCGCGATCGACCACGTCGCCGATCGGACGGATCACCCGCAGCACGCCGAGCAGCCCGAGCAGGCCCAGCGCCGCCGCAACGACGTACTGCGGCAACGACATTGCGGGACCCCGCCGGCGTCAGACGGCGAACTTGGCCTGCCGCATCGCCACCAGCTGTCGCACGCCGAGCTGCGGGGCGATGTCGGCCAGGTCCTCTGCCGGATTGATCGCGAACTCCGAGTCATTGAACTTCGGTGCGCAGCTGGTCACCGCGGTGGCGACGATCGCGACGGTGACCGCGACGACCACTGGAGTCGCGGTGGCCGTGCACTCCTCGGCGACGGCGCTGACGCCGATCTTGAGCGCTTCGGAATCGGCGGGCAGTCCGGCGAGCACCCGCTCGACGACGTCGTTGGGCTCTGGTTCGTGCACCACGATCAGGACGTCGTGGGCCCCGGGCTCGCCCGCCGCGTACTCGACGGCCTGGAACCGGTCCGCGTCGAGCGCGCCGCCCGCGTAGGGCAGCACCGCGCGGGTGACCGGCACCCCGTCGACGGCGAACAGGGTGCTCGAGATCGGCGCGCCCGCATAGCTGACATCGACGAATGACGATGTCGCGCCGACGACTTCGCTGAGATGCTCGAAACCGACGGGAGTCCGGTCGGCGATGGCCCGGTTGGCCCGGCCGACGATGTCCTCGATGGCGCCGAGGTCGTTGCCGCGCACCGCCTCGGCGAGCCGGGCCAACTCCGCGGACCCGGCGGGCGCGACCACGACGGCGACCGAGCCCGGCGGCTGGAGTTCGCTCGCCTCGCCGCGGGTGGTCAGGACGGTCGGGGTCACCGCGCCGATGGCGCGGTTGGTGCGAATGGCGGTGAGTTCGGCGTCGAACGAGCCGGCGGGAGTGAGCGGCATGACAGCGTCCTCGGATCACGGTGCGGCGATAGGAACACGGCAGTGGCGTCGACTGCAACGCCTTGCGATTGTCCGCCCGTAATGATCGTTCCCGCAGGAAATTTCGGTGAAAGTTCCGGCAATCCGCGGCGACGCGCCGAGCCGACGAACTCACACCCGTAGCGCGCGTCTACACCCGCACCTGCGGGTGTAGACGCGCGCTACGGGTGTGAGAACGCCCGGTGATGTGGGTTGTCAGCCGGCGAGGCGGGCTAGTGGGCTGTGGTGGTGGCGTTGGAAGTTGTCGACGCGGCGGGAGAGGCCTTCGAGTTCGCGGATTTGGGCGTGGGTGCGGGCGCGGACGCGGCGGAGCATGGCGGCGAGTTCGGGTCCGGCGGGTCTGCCGGGGG
>JABFVX010000479.1 GCA_013362555.1 Mycobacteriaceae bacterium | reverse complement strand
GGCCCACGCCGCCGACGTGCAGAAGGCCCAGGTCGACTCGCCGAAGCAGTGGAAAAACTGGTGGTGGATCTGCCTCGGCGCGCAAATCGCCTTCTTGCCGTTCATCTTCCTGATGGCAGGACACTGGAGCCCGAAGAAAGCGGCCGCGGCCGCCGCCGAACACGACAAGCGCGTGCAGGAGGAGCTCGCCACACTGACATAGCGCGTACAGCCCACGCGTTCGCACCCGTATCGCGGGTGCACACCTGCAGCTGCGGGTGTGCACGCGCGATACGGGTGCAAACGCGTGGGCGCTACTGGCGCAGGCGGCGTTTCTGTTCCTGGAGGCGAGTTTTGGCCTCGACGAGGGCTGAACGCAGGCCGCGGCGTTTGCCGGTGACCGGGTCGACGCGCAGCCAATCCGGGGTGTGCTGTTCGGTCCACTGCTCGGCGTCGGCCAGGGAGGGCAGGTGCGGCAAGTGGGGGGTCGGCAGATGCGGCATCGAGATGCCCGCGAATTTGCGCTCCGACGACGTTTCCGGGGCGTCGTCGGCGGTGCGACGCAGGAAGCGGTCCGGCAACGCCAGCTTGTGGATGGTGCGGAAAGCCAGCGCGTACTGCTTGGCCAGCGACCCGGTGGTGTAGGGCAGGTCGTACTTGTCGCACAGCTCGCGGACGCGGCCGGCGATCTCCGGGTATCGGTTGCTCGGCAGGTCCGGGAACAGGTGGTGCTCGATCTGGTAGCTGAGGTTGCCGCTCATGAACGCCATCACCGGTCCCGCGGTGAAGTTGGCGCTGCCGAGCATCTGGCGCAGGTACCACTCGCCCCGGGTTTCGTCCTCGAGTTGCTCGAGGGTGAACTTCTCCGCGCCGTCCGGGAAGTGGCCGCAGAAGATCACCGCGTAGGCCCACAGGTTGCGGACCAGGTTCGCGGTGGCGTTGGCGCGCAGCGTGTGCTTGAAGTTCTTCGGGCCGGTGAGCGCCGGGAAGATGACGAAGTCCTTGGCAACCTGGCGGACTATCTTGCGGCCGAACTCCTTGTTCGGCTCCGAGAACAGCTGCGAGTTCGGCACTTTCGCCAGTTCTTTGTGGATCGTCCAGTCGTGCAAGGCAATTCCCCACTCGAAACTGGCGGCCAGCACGATGTTGGCCAGCGGCTGCACCAAGTGCACCGGCCGCCAGGGCTCGTCCCGGGTCATGCGCAGGATGCCGAAGCCGAGATCCTCGTCCATGCCCAGCACGTTGGTGTAGGTGTGGTGGGAGTAGTTGTGTGCCCGCTTCCACTGCGAGGATGGACCCGTCATGTCCCATTCCCAGGTGGTGGAGTGGATCTCCGGGTCGTTCATCCAGTCCCACTGGCCGTGGCTGACGTTGTGGCCCAGCTCCATGTTCTCGATGATCTTCGCGGTGGACAGCAGGGCGGTGCCCAACACCCATGCGCTCCGCTTGCGGCTTGCGAACAGCACCGCGCGGCCCGCAGCCTCCAGCGCACGCTGTGCGGCAATGGTGCGCCGGATGTAGCGGGCATCCCGCTCGCCGCGGGACTCCTCGATGTCACGGCGGATCGCGTCGAGCTCGCGCCCCAAGGCGTCGATGTCCGCTTCCGTCAGGTGCGCGAACGCCTTGATGTCAGTGATGGCCACACCCCACGGTAGCCTGCCCGGGCCCCTGGTCGTGAGCCAGCCCGCCATCACACCCGAATCACGCGTTGACACCCGCAGCTGCGGGTGTCAACGCGTGATTCGGGTGTGGCGCCATCGGGTCAGCAGTCGAGGGTACAGGGGCCGGTGGGGGCGGTGACGCAGGTGCGGATGCGCTCGCCGGCGGTGTGGGTTTCGCCGGTGCGCAGGTCGACGGCGTTGCCGTCGACGAGGGGGACGACGCAGGTGCGGCAGATGCCCATTCGGCAGCCGAAGGGCATGGCGACTCCGAGCTGCTCGCCCGCCTGCAGCAGCGTGGTGGCGCCGTCGACGGTCGCGGCGCGGTCGGACTGCCGGAATGTGACTTCGCCGCCCTCGCCGTGTGCGGTCCGAGTGAGGGCGAAGCGTTCCAGATGCAGCCGCTCGGCCAATCCTGCTGCGCGCCAGTGATGTTGCAACTCGTCGAGCAGGCCGCCCGGACCGCAGGCCCACGTGTGCCGCTCGCGCCAGTCGGGAACCAGCTCATCCAGGTCGGCGGGGGCGAGCCTGCCCTGCTCGCGGGTCAGGCGCAGCCGCAGGCGGTAATTCGCACGGCGCCGCGACAGTCGGTCGAGCTCGTCGGCGAACATCACCTCCGCGGCCGTGGGAGCACAGTGGACGTGCAGCACGTCGGCGCCGGCGAAGTCGCCGCGGCGGTCCAAGGTTCGCAGCATGGCCAGCACCGGCGTGACTCCGCTGCCCGCGGTGAGGAACAGCACCTTCCCCGGCGGCGGGTCCGGCAGCTGGAAATCGCCCGCGGGCGAGGCCAGCCGGACCACCGTGCCCGCCGGGACCCCCGCGACCAGGTGACTGGACAGGAAACCCTCCGGCATCGCCTTCACCGTGACGGTCACCACGCCCGCTCGGCGCGACGGCGGCGAGGTGAGCGAATAGGAACGCCAGTGCCAGCGCCCGTCCACCCGCACCCCGATGCCGAGGTACTGCCCCGGCCGGTAGTCGAAGTCGAAGCCCCAGCCCGGCTTGATCACCAGTGTCGCCGCGTCCTCGGTTTCGCGCCGCACCGACACGATGCGCCCGCGCAGCTCCCGCTCGGTCCACAGCGGGTTCACCAGGTGCAGGTAGTCGTCCGGGAGCAGCGGCGTCGTGACCTGGGCGGCGACCCGGCGCAGCAGGCCCGCCGTCCGCGGCGGGATCTTCACCGGAGCTCCACGAGGAACGGCAGCTCCTGAGCGGCGTACCAGGCCAACTGGTGGTCCTCGGCGTCGCCGAGGACGAACTCGGCGTCCTCGTCGCCCATGTCGGCGGCGTCGATGATGTCGACGGCCTTCTGAACGTCGGGCTCCGCCTCGGACAGGTCCACGTGCACCGAGGCGACCTTGCGCAGCGGGACCGCGGCCGACAGCCGCACGACCGCGTCGTCGAGGTCGGGACGCGGGGTTGCCTCCGGCACGTCGGCCGCGATCACCGCACGCCGGTACACCGGGGGCGTGTCGCTTTCCGTCTCTTGCGCCAGCAGCCGCAGCGACGCCCGGGCCGCTTCGGCCATCGCCACTTCCGACAGCTCCTCGTCGTCGCCGGACGTGTAGGCCTCGCGCAGCGCCGGAGTCACCGCGAACGCGGTGTCGTTGAGCGCCCGCAGCTCCTGTTCGTCGACCAGGCTCCGCAGCATGTCCAGCGTCGCGGGAATATACACCCGCGTCTCACCTGCAGGCATCGAGCATCTCCTCCATCGCCTTGTCGAGCTCTCTGGTCAACACGTCCACGTCCCCCGCGGCCGCGCGGTCGGCGGTGAGCCCGTGGCATACCTTCCCGTGGCAGGAAGTCACGCCGATGCTCAGCGTCTGGTTGCGCAGCAGCGGCAACACCGGATACATCTCCAGCATGCGCGCCCCGGCGATGTTCATCGAGCGCGAGGGGCCCGGCGCGTTGGTGATCACCAGGTTGTAGGTGTGCTGGGCAAACCTACTCGCCGCGCGAATGCCCAGCGCGTGCAGGCCTGCCGGTGCGAATCCGGCGAGATTGACCAGCGTGCGCTCAGGGGCGTTCGGGATGTCCTCGACGCCCGAATTGACGTCGCGGGCGTGTCGGATGTGCGACAGCCGCATGACCGGGTCCGCCTCGCCCACCGGCAGGTCCACCAGCATCGACGTCACCGCGGCGTCGGGCGTGCCGTCGTCGCGCACGGTCGTCGGCGCGAGCACCCGGACCGCGGAGCTCTGCGTCAGCACGACACCGCGGGAGAACATCCAGCCCCGCAGCGCCCCGGCGATGACCGCGAGCACGGCGTCGTCGAGACCGGCGCCGGTTCGGTCCTGGATCGTCCGGTAATCGGCCAGCCGGGTGTACGTCGCGGCGAATCTGCGCTGTGACGACGTCGGGCCATTCAGGCCCGCCCCAGCCCCGCCGCCGAAGGCGGCCCGCACAGCGGCTGCGGCCGAGTCGCCTGCCGCTGCCGCGGCGTCGGTCGCCTTCCGGAGCGCGAACTCCATACCCGCCTGCGGGCGGCGCGCCAGCCTGCCCAGGGCGTCCAGGACAAGCTCGACGTCGCCGGGAGCGCGGCCCGGCTCCCACGGCCTCGCCGCGACGCTGCGCGCCGTGCGGCCCGGGTCCAGGATCACGTGCCCGAGGTCGGCGCCGGTGTCGGCGTCCACCAACGCCGCATGCGACTTGACGAATACAGCGCTGCGTCCGTCCGGCAGGTCGTCGACCAGGTAGATCCGCCACAGTGGCCGATCCCGCCGCAGCGGCCGCGCCGCCAGCTCTCCCACCAGGTCGAACAGCCGCAGGCGCCCGTCCCCCGCGGCTCCGGCGAGCTCTATCCGAACCACGTGGTAGTCGACGTCGAAGGCGTCGTCCGGCACCCACACCGGCCGGCCCAGCCCGAATGGGACCTCCCTGATGCGGCACCGGTACCGCGGTGTCAAAGCCAGCCTGCGCTGCACCAGTTCGGCCAGCCGCGCCCGATCGAGGACGCCCGCGGCATTGTCCAACACCACGAGCAGGCCGAGATACATCGGATTGTTGGTCGACTCCAGGGCATAGAACCCGGCATCCTGCCGGGTCAGTCTCGCGGCCGACGTCACAGGTCGAAGCGCGCGGCGAGCGCGTTCTTGATCAGATCCCACTCCTCGGCCGAGGCCGCGCCGACGCGCTGCGCGAACCGTTCTTTGAGGACCGTGGACAGCGAGTAGACCGCGACGGTTTCTGCGGGATCTCCGGCCAGCGGGACCGCCAACAGCCGCACCCCGTTCGGGACTTCCCGCTGCGGCAGCACCGGCGCGACCACGACGGCGGGCCGCAGCTTGACCACGGCGTCGCTGTCGAGCACTGCGACGGTGCGCACGGCCTCGCCCGTGATGGTGCGCACCTGCCAGATGTCGCCCTGCCGGATGTCACGCAACGCCGGAGCTCTCCGCCGCTTCCTCGCTGAGCGCCGCCAGGTCCGGATCATCCGGGAGGTCGCGCAGCAGCCGCAAGTCGTCTTCCACCAGCTGCCTGCGCACGGCCCGGACGATGTACTCGGAGAGCTTGCCCTGTGACGCCGCGCGCAGCTGTTCGGCCAAACCGTCGTTCATCACCACATTGATCCGCGCCATGCGCACAACACTACACACACCTGTGCGCACACCGGAGAATTCGCCCGAATCCGACACGGGAACTCGGGTCGAATGCCAGACTGGTCGGCACCATTTGGGAGGGGTCTCTTATCGAGGGGGGACTCGGCCATGTCCGAGCACGGCTACGACGATGGACCGCAACACACCGACGTCACAACGCACATCGCGATGCGCAGAGCGCCGCGGATGGAGCCGCGGCTGCTCTCGCCGCAGCCCATCGCCTACGTCCCGACCGCACGGCTCAGTCGCGCCCTGCCCGGTCCCGAGCAGACGCCGAAGTCCGGAATGGCCCGTGATGTGCGCCGAGCGCACATCACGGGTCATTCCGGACACGATCCCGAAGCACAGAAGTTCGCCGAGTACGCGCTGCGGCTCGTGTTGGAGGTGATAGACCGCAAGCGCATCCCGGCCACCCTGGCGATGACCGTGGACGAGCACCTGCTCGGCCAGATCCGCGCCATCGCCCGCGGGCGGCTCGCCCTGCCCGGCCGCGGCCAGGGCGCCGCCAGGCCCGGCAAGCTGATGCTGCGCCGCCAAGGCCCGGACGACGCGGAGTTCTACGGCACCTACACCCGAGCGGGCGCCACGAACCGCAGCTTCGCCATCGCAGGCCACATCCAGCGCCTGCCCGACCTCGGCTGGCGCCTCACCGCGCTCCAGTTCGGCCCGAAACAGCTGATGTAGGAACCCCGCCACACCCGTTCCGCGCGTTCACACCCGCAGCTGCGGGTGTGAACGCGCGGAACGGGT
>JABFVX010000128.1 GCA_013362555.1 Mycobacteriaceae bacterium | reverse complement strand
AACACGCCACCACGCGGTTCGCCGCGAGCACCGCCACCGGGGCTTCGGCGGCGATCCCGGCGGCGGCGCTCGCCGCCACCACCGGCCCGTCCGGGCACCACACCGCCATCAGGGCAGGCGAGTGTTCCGAACCGGCTACGTCCATAACGCCACCCGACCTCCAGGATGACCCGTGACGTGCGGTGGGTGCACCCCATGGGTCATTCTGGATGGAGAGGTTGTGGTCGGTCACAGGGTGACTTCCGCGCTCACCGGACGGGCGGCGGCGCCGCGGCCGTGTGCGCGCACCAGCAGGCTGCGCGACCGCAGATACCCGTGCCCGGACCCCAGCCCGGTCCACCTCGAGCGGGCGCACTCCAACTCCAGGTCCGCGCTGGGCCAGCGGCCGCGCACGATGAGCACGGCCCCGCGACTGCGCGCCCGCGCCGCCAGCCGCCGCGTCTGCGACTCGGGCAGCAGCGGCCGCTGCCGAGCCTCGCCCTGATTCACCACGACCAGGTCCATGCCGTCCAGCAGCGCCGCGACCACCGCGACCGGTTCACCGCCCGCCTGCGCCACCACGGCGAGCCGCTCGACCGCCACGCCCAGCTCCGACGCCGCGAGCAGCCCCAGCCCGGACATCCCGACCACTGCCGCCCACGACCCGTTCGCGGTGGCCGCGGCCAGCAGTTTCAACAACACCGCCGTCGATCCGCGCACCGCCACGGTGCTGCCCCGCCGCATCCCGCCCCGCGGGAACAGCCCCGCCATCTCCGCGCACACCGGAAGCAGCCGGTCCGCCGCCGCCCGCTCCAGTTCCGCCGCGCCGACCACGCCTGTCTCCGGCGCGCGAGCCCGCGCCAAGGCCGACATCCACACCACCTCCGCACACCCAAGCCACGAACTGGTGTTCGATTATAACCGAATTTCCAGAATGACCCGCGACGTGCGCTCAGCGCACGTCGCGGGTCATTCTGGAAATTCGTCCTGGAATCTGTGGCTGCGGAGTGGTTGCGGGCGGGTGACCGCACGGCGGCCTCGCGCTTGACTCGAACTGGCGTTCGGGTAATTCTGTCTGGCATGGGCTGGCACAATCCTCCGTTGCGATGGGCGGAGTTGGAGCGCGCGCTGTCGGGTAAGACGCTTCCCGGCGACGGTGGCGACAGTCCGGCGTGGGCGCGTCGGCGGGAGCGGTACCGGGCGCCGGAGGGGTTGCGGCCCAGTGTGGGGCAGGTGCCGTATGCCGAACTGCACTGCCATTCCAACTTCAGCTTCCTGGACGGGGCGGCGCATCCGGAGGATCTCGTCGAGACGGCGTCCGAGCTGGGGTTGGAGGCCATCGCACTCACCGACCACGACGGGATGTACGGGGTGGTGCGGTTCGCCGAGGCCGCACGGGAGGTGGGGATGCGGACGGTGTTCGGCACGGAACTGCGAGGCGTCGATAAGGCATCAGAGCATCTGCTGCTGCTCGCGGACGGGCCGGAGGGATATACCCGGCTGTGTCGCACGCTCAGTGAAGGGTATTTGGATCCGCAGTCGGAGAACGGGATTCGCGCCGATGCCGAGAAGGGGAGGCCGGTCTACCACCTGGACCGGGTGATCGCCGAAACTCGGGACCACTGCGTGGCGCTGACGGGCTGCCGCAACGGCGCCGTGCGGCGCGCTCTGGCTGCCGCGGGGCCTGCGGCAGCCATGCGCGAATTGCGTTTGCTCACTGACTATTACGGCCGCGACCGGGTTTTCGTGGAACTCACCGACCACGGCTACCCGGACGACGACGCTCGCAACGAGCTGTTGGCGGGGATGGCGGCCGAGCTGGGATGCCCGACGGTGGCCAGCACCGCGGCACACTACGCGCGACCGGAACAGGGCAGGCTGGCCGCCGCCATGGCCGCGATCCGGGCGCGCAGCGGACTCGACGACATGGCGGGTCTGCTGCCGCCCGCGGGCGCCGCGCATCTGCGGGCGGGAGTGGAGATGGCGCGGCGGTTCGCGCGCTTTCCCGGTGCGGTGGCCCGCGCCGCCGAACTGGGTCTGAGCTGTGCGTTCGACCTGCGACAGGTGGCGCCCAAGCTGCCGCTGTTCGACGCGGGCACCGGGGAGACCGAGGACGAGCTGCTGCGGCGGCTGACTATGTCCGGCGCCGCGGACCGATACGGCAGTCCGGTCGACAATCCGGTGGCCTACCGTCAGCTGGAGCATGAGTTGCGGGTGATCGCCGACCTCGGCTTCCCGGGCTATTTCCTGATCATGGGGGACATCGTCCGGTTCTGCCGTGAGGCTGGAATCTATTGTCAGGGCAGGGGATCCGCGGCGAACTCGGCAGTGTGCTACGCGCTGGGCATCACCGGGGTGGACGCGGTGGGCAGCGGGCTGCTGTTCGAACGTTTCCTGGCCTCGGACCGGGACGGCCCGCCGGACATCGACCTCGACATCGAATCCGACCGGCGGGAGGAGGCGATCCAGTACGTCTACCGCACGTACGACCGCTGGCATGCCGCCCAGGTGGCGAACGTGGTCAGCTACCGCGCGCGCTCGGCGGTGCGGGATTCCGCTCGGGCGCTGGGGTTCTCGCCGGGGCAGCAGGACGCGTGGAGCAAGCGGATCGACGGCTGGTCTCCGGTGCGCGCGGCGGCGCGGCGGCCCGAGGAGGCAGCTCACGCAACACCGCGGGGTCTCGCGAACAGCACGGTCGATTCCGACTTCGACGACATTCCGGTGGCGGTGCTGGAACTGGCGGCGCAGCTGGAGGATTACCCGCGACATCTCGGCATCCACTCCGGCGGCATGGTGATCTGCGACCGCCCGGTGAGCGAGATCTGCCCGGTGGAGCGGGCCAGGATGGCGGACCGGACAGTGTTGCAGTGGGACAAAGACGACTGTGCGGCTGCGGGTTTGGTCAAGTTCGATCTGCTGGGCCTCGGCATGCTGTCGGCGATTCACTACATGGTGGACCTGGTCCGTGCGCACGAAGGCGTGGAGATCGACATCGCCAAACTCAGCCCGACCGACCCGCGGGTGTACGAGATGCTGCAGCGGGCCGACTCGGTCGGGGTGTTCCAGGTGGAGTCGCGGGCCCAGATGGCGACGCTGCCGCGGCTGAAGCCGAAGAAGTTCTACGACTTGGTCGTCGAGGTCGCGCTGATCCGGCCGGGGCCGATCCAGGGCGGGTCGGTACACCCTTACATCCGGCGCTACAACGGGAAGGAGAAGTGGGAGCACGAGCATCCGCTGCTGAAGGGTGCGCTGGACAAAACGCTTGGTGTGCCGCTGTTCCAGGAGCAGCTGATGCAGATCGCCATCGACGTCGCCGGGTTCGCCCCCGCCGAGGCCGATGAGCTGCGCCGGGCCATGGGCGCCAAGCGCTCCGCCGCGCGGATGCGCAAACTGCGCGACCGCTTCTTGGACGGATGCCGAAGCCACGGTCTCACAGCCGAATTGGCGGAGCGGATCTTCGGGAAGATGGTGGCGTTCGCCAATTACGGCTTCCCGGAGAGCCATGCCTACAGCTTCGCCTATCTGGTGTACGTGAGCGCCTGGTTCAAATGCCATCACCCGGCGGCGTTCTGCGCGGGACTGCTGCGGGCCCAGCCGATGGGGTTCTACTCGCCGCAATCGCTGGTCGCTGATGCCCGCAGGCACGACGTCGAGGTGCGGGGACCCGACATCAACGCCAGCTCGGCACAGGCGGACCTGGAGCCGGGGGCCGACGGCAGGCCCGCGCTGCGGATCGGGCTCGCGGCAATCCGGACGATCGGCGAAGACAACGCCGATCGCCTTGTCGCCGAACGTGACTCAGCCGGACCGTTTACCGACATGGTGAATTTGTCGCGGCGGGTGGAGCTGACTCGCGCCCAGTTGGAAGCGCTCGCCACCGCGGGCGCGTTCGCCGGGTTCGGCGGGCACCGCAGGCAAGCGCTGTGGGCCGCGGGCGCGGCGGCGGGGGAGCGGGCGGACCGCCTGCCCGGAACGACCTCGGTGTCCCAGGCGCCGATGCTGCCCGGGATGGACGAAGTCGACTTGGCGGTGGCCGACGTCTGGGCAACGGGATTGTCGCCCAACACCTTTCCCATCGAGTTCGTGCGGGAGCGGCTCGACGGGCTCGGGGCGTTGACGGCGGCCGCGCTGGCCGAGGTGGACCCGGGCACCCGGGTGCTGGTCGGGGGCGCGGTCACGCACCGGCAGCGTCCGGCGACCGCGGGCGGGATCACCTTCCTCAACCTCGAGGACGAGACGGGAATGGTCAATGTGGTGTGCACGGCGGGCCTGTGGGCCCGCTTCCGGCGGGTGGCGCGCACCAGCTCCGCGCTGCTGGTGCGCGGCGTGGTGGAGAACGCCGACGGCGCGGTGAGCGTGCTCGCCGACCACCTCCAGCGCCTCGACATCCGCGTCCCCAGCCGATCCCGCGACTTCCGCTGAAGGAGCTGTTTCCTGACTTCCAGAATGACCCGTGACGTGCGCTGGACGCACGTCACGGGTCATTCTGGAAATCAGGAAGCCCGGGTAGACGCCGGACAGCGATGGCCGGGGTTGATTCGGTCGGCGTCGGACGGGTACTCGGAAACCATGATCGCTCTTGGGTTAGTACTTCTGATCATCGGCTTTATCGCCAACATTTCCATTCTGTGGACGATAGGCATTGTGCTGCTCGTCATCGGGGCGGCCATGGCGCTGCTAGGCGGCGTCGGTCGCCCGGTCGGGGGTCGCGCGCATTGGTATTGATGAATGGCCCGCGCCGGTCGGGCGGTCGCAATACGCTGTAAAGCACCGCGGCGTCGCGCTTCCGCGCAGGGCAGGCAGGACGCTGCACGAGCAACGCAGCGAAAGGCCGACGACATGGCACGGAAATCCGAATCTCTCTCGCTCTCGGGGAAGGTGGTCGCCATCACCGGCGGGGCGCGCGGCATCGGCCGCGCCACCGCCGCCGCGTTCCTGGACGCGGGCGCGGTGGTCGCCGTCGGCGACATCGACGTCGAGCTGGTCGTCAAGACCGCGGCGGAGCTCGGGGCGAAACCGGGTTCCCGCGTCGTCGGGCTTCCCCTCGACGTCACCGACCGCGCCTCGTTCGCCGCCTTCCTGGACGAGGCCGAGGCGCAGTTGGGACCGCTGGATGTCTTGGTGAACAACGCGGGCATCATGCCGACAGGGGTCTTCGCCGACGAGGCCGAGTCGATGACCGACCGCATCCTGGACATCAATGTCCGCGGGGTCATCACTGGTTCCCGATTAGCGTTGCAACGCTTTGCATCTCGTGGAAGCGGGCATCTGATCAACATCGCCTCGCTGGCGGGCACGGCGGGCATGCCGGGACTGGCGACCTACTGCGCGAGCAAGCACGCGGTAGTCGGATTCACCGAGGCTGTACATCTGGAGTTGGTGGACACCGGGGTGCGGGCGACCGCGGTGCTGCCGGGCGTCGTGCGCACCGAGCTGTCGGCGGGCGCGAACATGCCGGAGTGGATGATGAAGGTCTCCACCGTGGACCCGGAAGATGTGGCGGCCGCGATCGTCGCCGCCCTCCGCCGGAACCGGCCCATGGTCACGGTGCCGAAATCGCTGACGCTGATCATCCGAATGACGCTGATGATGCCGTACCCCTTGCAGCGAGCGATGGCTCGCCTCACCGGCGCCGACATCGCCTTCACCAAACCCGACCCCGCCGCCCGCGAGATCTACCACCGCCGCATCACCGGCCAGGGCTTTCCACAATGACCCATGAGTTGCGTTCAACGCACGTCACGGGTCGTTCTGGAGGTTTGAACCGAGCGGCATCTGGGGTCAGCGCATGGCCGCGATGAGGGCGGTGGCGTTGTCGGCGGCGATGGCGCGGGCCAGTTTGACAGTGTCCGCTACGCGGTGGTCCGCGACGCGGTAATAGGCGAATTGTCCGGCGCGTCGGACGCGGACGTAGCCCGAATCGGCCAGCTGTGACAGGTGGGTGGAGACGCGGCTCTGGGCTATTCCGACGTGGCGGACGCACTCGGTGACCGAGTGCTCGTCGGTGAGAAGGAAT
>JABFVX010000440.1 GCA_013362555.1 Mycobacteriaceae bacterium | reverse complement strand
GGCCCAACAGAACGCATGCGACTGCTGCGTGGGTTTACGGATACGCAGACGACACACTCTCCACCAACACTGCGTGTCTGTGCCCAACTTCGAGGGAAACTGTGCGCTCCCCAGAGCAGCACCCGACACACGCTGAAACAGCGACCAGCAAACGACCCTATCCAGAACGAGACGTGACGTGCGCTCAACGCACCCCACGAGTCATTCCGGACAGGCATTAGAGCTGATGCGGCCGAACAGAACGCATGCGACTGCTACGTGGGTTTACGGATAGGCAGACGACACACTCTCCACCAGCATTGCGCGTCTGTGCCCAACTTTGAGGGAAACTGTGCGCTCTCCAGAGCAGCACCCGACACACGCTGAAACAGCGACCAGCCAACGACCCTATCCAGAAAGAGACGTGACGTGCGCTCAACGCACCCCACGAGTCATTCTGGACAGGCATTAGAGCTGATGCGGCCGAACAGAACGCATGCGACTGCTGCGTGGGTTTACGGATACGCAGACCACACACTCTCCACCAACATTGCGTGTCTGTGCGCTCCCCAGAGCAGCAACCCGACCCGCCGAGGTGCGGGCGCACGACACAACGCAGATGCCGAGGCGGCGGCCAGCTGCCGTCACGGACCGTGAGCCATGGCGTAAACCGGACCGGCTTCGCAATTCAAGCCACAGCCGTGGTCCCGGCTGCCAAGTGAGCGGCGCTTGCGCGGTGGCATGATGGAGTTATGTCGTCGTCAGCAGCAGTCGCTACTCGGCCGGTCGGGGTCGGGTGGCGACGGCGGCTTCGGCTGCCGCGAATTCCGGCGACCCTCGGATACTGCGCGGCGTTGTTGCTCATCGGCACGGTGCTGTCGTTTGCGAGCGAGACGAGCCGATCGGCGGTGTTGTTCCACCTGAGCACCAATCTGCACAATCTGCTGAACGGCAGGCTCGCGACGCTGCTGTCGAGCGCGTTCGTCACCGGCGGCGGGCCGGTGTGGCTCACCGTTCCTGTGCTCGCGTGTCTGCTGGCGTTGGCTGAGCTGCGGTTCGGCACCCGGCGGCTCGTGGCCATCTTCTTCGGCGGCCACATCGGCGCGACCCTTCTCGTCGCGGGCGGGCTCATGGTCGCCGTTGACCGAGGCTGGATCTCCCACGCGGTGATGCGTGTGCAAGACGTCGGTGTGAGCTATGGCGCGATGGCCGTGCTCGGCGCGCTCACCGCGGTGCTGACGCGCCGCTGGCGCTGGGCGTGGGCCGCGAGCTGGCTGGCGGTCGCGGGCCTCGGCGTCGCGCTGGACCGAACCTTCACCAGCGTCGGCCACCTGCTGGCACTCGCGATCGGGCTGGTATCGGCCACCGTGATGTGCACGCTCGCGGGACGCCCCGGCCAGTGGCTCGACAAGCGCCCCTTCACCCACCCGGACCGCGCTCTCCTGGCGATCGCCATCGGCCTCGGCGCCACCTGCCTGCTCCTCGCTTAGGCCTAGGACCTTCCAGAACGACCCATGGGTTGCGTTAGGCGCAACCCATGGGTCGTTCTGGAAGGAGGGCGCGGGGGTGTCGGAGGCTCAGCGGGCATCCTTTGCGTACCATTCGGTATTGTGCGTGCCGAAATGCGGTGCTGGGCAACGGTGACGGCGGTGGCCCTGTTGGCTTTCGCCGTGGGGGAGGCCGCCCGTAGTTTAGTTCCGTCTCCGCGGTTGCTGGCAGGTTTGGGGCTCGGCCTGGTGGTGGCGCTGACGGGCCTCTGCACGTACCGGCTGCCGGGCGGAGTGAGCCGCGCCACCCAGGCGCTGGTGGGCGTTTTGATGGGGCGGCACCTCAATCTCGCGGCGTCCGCGGCGCTGGTGGATCGGCTCGTGCCGCTCGCGGTCATCACGGCCGCGACGGTATGCCTGTGTCTGGCGGGAGCCATCGTGCTGGTGGTGTGGGGCCGGATGTCTCGGCCGGACGCGGCCCTCGGAATGTTGGCGGGCGGCTCGGCCGCGGTAGTCGCCGCGGCTGAAGAGCTGGGTGCCGATCCGCGGCGCGTGGCGTTTCTGCAGTACCTGCGCGTGGCGATCGTGGCGGCCAGCGCGCCCGCCATGGTGTGGATGCTCAGCTCGCCGAACGAGCCGGACGGAAACGCCGCAGGCTCAGGCCCCGTGTCGCAGGCGGTCGCGCCCGCGGTGTTGGAGCTGGCCGGTCGTCCGTACGCCGGAGTGGCGGTGATGGTGGCGCTCGCTTTCGCTGGATCCTGGCTCGGCCGTGCGCTGCGCCTGCCTGCCCCGCTGCTGCTCGGGCCCATGCTGCTGACGGCCGCGCTGGTCGGCGTCGGCGTCATTCATGGGCTGGCTCCGCTGCGAATAGTGCGTGGGGCGATATTCACCTTGGTGGGGTTGGACATCGGTCTGCGGTTCACTCGTGCGGAGATGCGCGGCATGGCGCGCGTCCTGCCGATGGCGAGCGCCTGCATTCTCGGTGTATGCGCGATCTGTACCGGCATCGCGCTGTGGGTGGCGCGGGTGGCCCGAATCCCGGCCACCGATGCGTATCTGGCGACGACGCCGGGCGGGATCACGGCCGTCATGGCGACCGCGGCGGCCACCGACGCCGACGGTGGTCTCATCGCAGCAGTGCAGAGCGTGCGATTGTTCGTGATGATCGCGCTCGCGCCGTTCCTGGTGCCTAAGCCTTCCGGTCGTGCCACCAGTCCGGCTGCGTCGGCTGCTGCGGATGGGGATAACCCGGCGGAAACTGTTGTGGCTGCTGATATCCCGGCTGCGGCGGCGCGGGCGGAGGTCCCGGCTGGTATTGCGGCGGCCCAGGATGCTGCGGCGGAGAGTACGGCGGCTGGCGGTGGGCGTGCGTCGGATACGGACTCTGCCACGCAACGGGCCCGGCAGCCGGGCTTCCGCGTCGGACCGCGCTCGCCCGCAGCGCGCCCAACGCGATAGGGACAAGCCCGGTCACGCCGAGTCCAGCCCACGTTTGCCACGGCCAATGGCTCAGGTCGAAGAATTCCGACAGCGTGGGCCAGTAGGCATGCGATCGGCCCTTGAGCTTCTGGAACAGCGGAAACGAGAGGTAGGCCGCGCCGAGCGCGGCGGGAATGGCGAGCAGGCCGAGCAGCAGTCCCGGAGCGGCGCTGCGCGGGCGGCCGATGAAAGCGACCAGGCCCGCCACGAGTCCCACCACGATGCTCTGCGGCAGCCACATCCATTCGAGGGCCTTGCCGTTGGCCATCCGGCTTTCCCACGTCCAGTAGTCCAACCCGATCGAGGTGATGAGCTCCGCGGCGAAGGCGGCGACGAGGCCGAGGAAGATCGCGGGCCCGAGTCGGCTCGACGAGTTGGACTGGTACGGCGCAGGATAAGTCCCGCCCCCAGCGGGAGGATAGCTCATGGTTGTTCAGCCTGCCCGGAATCCGGCCCAGGGGCAAGCGAGCACTGGTCGCCGGTGGAGTGGACTAGGGTGCTTCGGGTGCGCCTTGTCATAGCCCATTGTCAGGTTGACTACGTCGGCAGGTTGACCGCCTACCTCCCGCCTGCCCGCAGGCTGCTCATGGTGAAGGCCGACGGCTCGGTGCTCGTGCACTCCGACGGCGGCTCCTACAAGCCGCTGAACTGGATGAGTCCGCCGTGCCGACTTGTCGAGGAGCAGACTGACGACGGCGAGCGGCTGTGGATCGTCACCAACAAGGGCGGCGAGCAGCTGCGCATCACCATCACCGAGATCGAGCACGACTCCGCGCATGAGCTCGGGGTGGACCCGGGCTTGGTGAAGGACGGCGTCGAAGCGCACTTGCAGCAGTTGCTCGCCGCCCACGTGGACACCTTGGGCGAGGGCTATACGCTGGTGCGCCGTGAGTTTCCGACCGCGATCGGCCCGGTGGACCTGATGTGCCGCGACGCGGCGGGCGCGGCCGTGGCGGTGGAAATCAAGCGCCGCGGCGAGATCGACGGCGTCGAGCAGCTGACGCGGTACTTGGAGCTGCTCAACCGCGACCCGCTGCTGGCCCCGGTGACCGGCGTCTTCGCGGCCCAGCAGATCAAGCCACAAGCCCGCACCCTCGCCACCGACCGCGGAATCCGCTGCGTCATCCTCGATTACGACGCTCTCCGCGGCGCCGAACCCACCGACCTCCTCCTATTCTGACGTTTCCCGCCGCCAGAACGACCCGTGACGTGCGCCCACCGCACGTGACGGGTCGTTCTGGAGGTCACGGGTGTTGGTCCGCGGCGTAGGCGCCGGGGGTGCGGCCGGTGGCGGCGTGGAAGTCGCGGATGAGGTGGGCCTGATCGGCGTAGCCGAGGTCGGCCGCGACGTCGGCCCAGACCACCGGTTCGCCGTCGCGCGCCGACTCGGCCGCCTCCAGCAGGCGGTAGCGGCGCAGCACCCAGGTCGGGGACACGCCGGCGTACTCCCGGAACTGGCGTTGCAGGCGGCGCGGGCTGGATCCGGTGCGCTCGGCCAACTCGGTCAGGGTGCGCAGGGAGCGATCGGTTTCCATCAGCCGCGCCGTGGCGGTGACGTGGCGCGCGCCGTCGAGACGGTCGGGGCGCAGGGCCGTGGTGAGCGCGGCGGCGAGGAGGTCGATGCGAGCCGCCTCGGTGGGGGCGGCGCCGATGCGCTGGGCAAGGTCCGTGTCGTCGCCGCCGATCGCCGCCTGGAGTGCCACAACGCGGTCGGTGAGGTCGGCGGGGGCGTCGGTGAAGGCCCCGAGTCCGCCGGGGCGCGTCATCGCGGCCACCGTCCACCCCTGGCCCGCCATGGTGCGGGCGGTAAGGGACGTGGCGACGCCGGAGCAGCGCGCCTCGATCAGGTCCGGGTCGAAGTCGGCGGCGGAGGCGTCGCCGTGGCCGACGCTGAGGTTGGCGCACGGATGAGTCAGCACCTGCTGCCGGTGGTGCATGCCCGCGGGCAGATCCCACCGCACTGCCCAGAACCGGTCGATGACGTCGGCCAGTTCCGGCCCGGCCGGATAGCGGGTGAGGCGCACGCGGCGTTGCAGCAGCCAGGGATCGAGGATGCCGCGGCTGTCCTTGTCCACCGGTTCCATCGCGTCACTCCTGGTCGTCGTCGCGGGGGCGGGTGTCGCGTTTTTACAATCGCGAGCCTGTGCCACCGCCATAGCCTAGGTGCCATGAGTTCACTGGAGACGATGACTATTCTCGACGAGGTGCTGGCGCAGCTGGCCGCGCTGATGGGCGAGGTGCGCAATGACCAGCTCGGCGACCCGACTCCGTGCCGCGATTTCGATGTCGAACGGCTGCGCCACCACATCCTGGGCTGGCTCACTGCCTTCGCGGACGGATACGCCGACCCGGGCGGCAAAGCCCGCGCCGGGATCGACGACTACGAGGTCCCCTCCGACGCGGCCGCCGCGGTGCGCGAGGCGGCGGAGCGGATGGGCGCGGCCGTCCGTGCGGGAGCGGCGCAACGCCCGCTCTGGCTGGGCGACAATGCGATGCCGGGCGAACTCGCGCTGGACATGATCCTGTGGGAGTACCAGATGCACGGCTGGGACCTGGCTCGAGCGCTCGACCGGCCGTGGTCTCCGCCCGCCGCGGCCGCCGAGCAGTCCCTGCAATTCGCCCCGGCGATGCTCACCCCGGACTACCAGGGCGAAGGCAAGCCCTTCGCCCCCGCGGTCCCGGTCCCCGCCGACGCCCCGCCCCTCGACCGCCTCCTCGGCCTCTCCGGCCGAGACCCCCAGTGGCAGCCCTGACCCTGTGAGCGTCTGTCCAGAATGACCCATGAGTTGCGTTGAACGCACGTCGTGGGTCGTTCTGGACATTGTGGCCGGGCATAGGATCGGGGCGTGCCGAGACGTAAGCCGAGGGATCAGCGGGATGGGCGGCCGCTGGGCGTCGGGGACGCGCTGCGTCGGGTCGAGGAGGGACCCGGCGACGAAGCGTATATCGTGCGGACGGTGCCGGGCAGTCGGGCGACGAAGCGCTACCGGTGTCCGGGGTGCGATCACGAGATCATGCCCGGGGTCGCGCACGTGGTCGTGTGGCCCGCGGATGCCTCCGAC
>JABFVX010000344.1 GCA_013362555.1 Mycobacteriaceae bacterium | reverse complement strand
CATCATGGCGTACACCGACATCGACCACCACAGCGTCGCGGCCGCCCGGGAGCGGTCCGCGCCTGCGGGCAACTGCCACGCGTCGGCGTGCCGGTCGACGCGCTCGGCGAGCCACGCCGGTCGGCTGAGCAGCGCGCCACGATGCCACGTCACGTCGGCGACGCTACACGAACCAGACGCACCCCTTTTTGCCAGACGCACCGACATTGGTCGACTATTCGCGGTGCGTCTGGCATGAAGGGGTGCGTCTGTCCCGGCGGGTTGTTAGCGTCGCCTAAGCTCGGGGGGTGACTGGCAAAGCATCCGGCCCCGGTTCTCTGGCATTGTCCCCCGTCTCACAGGACTACTTGAAGGCGATCTGGACCGCGCAGGAGTGGTCGCCGGAGCGGGTGTCCACGAAGCTGTTGGCGGAGCGGGTCGGGGTGTCCGCTTCGACCGTGTCGGAAGCCATTCGCAAGCTGGCCGACCAGGGCTTGGTCGACCACGCCCGGTACGGGGCGATCACGCTGACCGAGGCGGGGCGCGCGGCCGCCGTCGCCATGGTGCGCAGGCACCGACTGTTGGAGACGTTCCTGGTCAAAGAGCTGGGATACGGCTGGGACGAGGTGCACGACGAGGCCGAGGTGCTCGAGCACGCGGTGTCCGACTTGCTGATGTCGCGCATAGACCGCAAGCTCGGCCACCCCGACCGGGATCCGCACGGCGACCCGATCCCCTCCACCGACGGCGCGGTGCCCACCCCGCCCGCCCGCCCGCTGAGCGAGTTCGCCGACGGCGAGGCAGGCCGCGTCGCCCGCATCTCCGATTCCGACCCGGCGATGCTGCGCTATTTCGACTCGGTCGGCATCGCCCTCGACACTCCCATCGCCGTCGTCGAGCGGCGCGACTTCGCCGGCACCATCGCGATCCGCATCGCTGCCGCCCGCGATGTCGACCTCGGCAACCCCGCCGCCCGCTCTATCTGGCTCATCTCGGACTGAACCTTTTCCAGAATGACCCACGAAGTGCATGTAGCGCACTTCGTGGGTCGTTCTGGACGGTCTCGAGGACTACAGTGCGGGAATGGCGAGCATCGAGTCGGTCACGGCTCGGCCTGCGCCGCCGCTGCGGCCATTCATCGACCGGTATCACGGGTACCGGATGTCGGGGTATGCGCCGGGGCTGCATCGCGGACTGCCGTCGCGGCACATGACGTTCATCGTCGCCATCGGGCCGACCATCGACGTAGCGACGCAGACCGACCCGCGGCACACCCCAGGCAGCTATCGCTGTGTTCTCAGCGGTCTGCAGGCCACCTCGGCGACCATCGCGCACAAGGGATTCCAGGAAGGCGTCGCGGTGGCGCTGACGCCGCTGGGCTGCCGGACGCTGTTCGGCCTGCCCGCGGGTGAGCTGTGGAACACGACGCTCGAATGCGCCGACGTGGCGGGCGGCGCCGGCGACGAGTTGTGGGACCGACTCCAGGGCGCCGCGGACTGGCCGCACCGATTCGCGATCTGCGATGCGGTGCTGCTGCGGCTGGCGCGTCCGGATTCGCTCGTCGCACCCGAGCTGACCTGGGCGTGGCAGATGTTGGCGAGCACTGACGGGACGGCTCCGATCGCATCGATGGCCGAGCGAATCGGCTGGACCCGACAGCACCTGACCCGGCGGTTCGACGGAGAGTTCGGCCTGTCGCCCAAGCTCGCCGCCCGAGTTCTGCGCTTCGATCGGGCGTGCGGCATGCTGCGGCACACCCCGTCCTTCGTCACCGTCGCCCAGGTCGCGGCGAGCTGCGGGTACTACGACCAGGCTCACCTGAACCGGGATTTCGCCGAGTTCGCCGGCTGCAGCCCCACCACCTGGCTGGCAACCGAGATTCCATCCGTCCAAGACGACGGCGGCCCCCAAGCGCAAGACTCGACGCCATGACAGAGAACACGACATCAGCCACGACGACCGTGGTGTGGCCGACTCTCACGTTCACCGACGCCCGCGGCGCGGCCGAATTCCTCACCAAGGCATTCGGTTTCGAGCAGACCGCAATGTTCGCCCGCGACGGCGACCCGACAGTCGTCGAGCACGCCGAGATGCGCTGTCCCGGCGGCGGCGGGATCATGTTCGGCACCGCGGGCCGCGACGACACCCCCTTCGGCCTGCGCAAACCCGGGAACGACTCGATCTACCTGGTCTGTGCCGACCCCGACGCCCTCTATGCCCGGGCCACCGCGGCGGGCGCGGAGATCGTGCGGGCGCTGCGCGACGAAGACTATGGCTCACGCGGGTTCACCGCCCGCGACCCGGAAGGCAACCTCTGGAGCTTCGGCACCTACACCGGCGAGTAAAACCGCTCTCCAGGATGACTCGTGAGGTGCGCTCAACGCACGTCATGAGTCATTCTGGAGAAATCGAACTACCTCCAGGATGACTCGTGACGTGCGTCAGACGCACGTCACGGGTCATCCTGGAGGTCGGTGGATGTACTGGTTGCCGTCCTGGACCGCGTAGACGGTCCCCGAGTCGCGGGCAGTGTTGACCTGTCGGCGGGCGACCTGGGCGGGCGACGGTGTCGCCGGAGCGAACAGGCGGGTGAGGCCTTCGACGCCCGCGACCGGAGCGGGGTCGCCGCCGCCGATCAGGTCGGAGAAGCGCCGAGACCAGATCTCCACCAGCTCCGATCTGGTCTCGTCCGGATCGGCGGCATGCTCCACCAGGTCCGCGTCCGAGTCCAGCTGCTGCACCGGCTCTTTGCGGTGGAACAGCTCGGAGGCGGCTTTGCGCATCTCCGGCCACAAGTCCGTCGCCATCGCGGTGACCAGCGCAGTGGCGGCCGATTCGGCCAACAGCACCAGGTCAGCGTCCATCGTGACTCCTTCTCGATTCGTGGGAATCCGACCGGTCGGGGCGGTCACCGTCAGGTGCGGCACGTACAGCCACGCGTCGGCACGGAATTGCTTGACAGTCACCGAGATCGGGCGGAACGCGGGCGCTTCGACGCCCGGGTGGTCGTGGCCGACCGTCTCGTCGTGGAAGTGCTGCGAGAGCACCGCCGCGACCGGATCGCCCTGCGGGGCACGCGCCAGCGCCTGTCGCAGCGGGTCGGCGTCGAGCAGCCGGGCGAGCACCTCCAGCGGCCTGCCCACCGGTCTGCCGTCGCCGTCGATGCGTACATCGCCTGCGTGCAGGGCCATCCGGACTCGAAGTCGAGTCGACTGCGCGGCGGACCTATTGTGGGCGCGCAGCCGCACGCCGAGCTCGTGGATGAGCGGGTGCACCAGCCGCGCCTTCGGCGTGCCGACCGCGGCGACGATGCGGAGCCCGTCGCCGAGGTCGTCGCGCACGCAGTCGTCCCAGTGCAGTCCCGCCTGCTCCCAGGACTGTCGCATCGAGGCGAACAGAACCTCGCGGATGCGCATCAACGCGGAGTCGCCCCGCCCCGCCGAGCGTTCGATGTCGACGGCCAGCATCGGCCGGTACTCCAGTTTCATCTATCCCTCCCGAATCCGCTGTAGGGCAACGACCGTCGACCTCAGCAGGTTCACTGTGGCACGGCGGCGCCCCGGACATCCCGTACCAGGATGAGATTTCCGCGCCGGACCACACGCCACGGTGCACACTGAGGCATGTCCGCTGTCACGCCGTCCGAGCAACTGCCGCGCGAAGAATGGGACTGGCCGGAGTCGAGTCTGCTCGGCGGCCTGCCTGCCTCCGCCCGCCGTGCACTGCTCGCGCTCGGAGCGACGGCCCGGTATCCGGCCGGGCGCGTCCTCATCCGCGAGGCGGACGACACCACGTTCGTCCTGATCCTGCTGCGCGGCATGGTGAAGGCCACCGCAATCACCCAGGACGGCCGCGAAGCCCTGCTTGCCGTCCGGATGGGCGGCGACCTGGTCGGCGAACTCGCCGGACTGGACGGCAAGCCGCGATCCGCCACGGTGACCGCGTGCGGCGCCGTGGCGGCCCGGCTGGTGACCCGCAACGACCTGCGGGACTGTCTGCGTCGCGACCCGGTGATCGCCCTCGCGATCAACGCGGCCATCGTGGGCAAACTCCGGATGGCCAACGTGCGGCGGGTGGAGTTCGTCGGATGCGACGCCCCGACCAGGCTGGCACGGGTGCTGCACCAGATCGCGATGACCTATGGCGAGCGCTTGGGCAACCGCGCCGTCGTCCGCTGGCCGATCACCCAACCGGAGCTGGCGACACTGTCCGGCGCCGCCGAACCGACGGTGCAGAAGGCGCTGCGCGCACTGCGGGAATCGGGCGTCGTCTCCACCGGATACCGGTCGATCACCATCGAGAACGTCTCGTCCCTGCACCGACTCGCATTCGAATAGGCCCTTCCGCAACGCAGGCGGCGCACATCCAGTCATGAATGCGTCCTTCATTCGCACTGTGTGAATGAAGGACACGATTAACGACAGCTTCACGAATATCGCTGCGGCAAACCCATATTCAATCCAATATCAGTACGGCATTCCGATCGGGCGGCGGCGTTACCGTGAACCCGAGCGGATCGGGGAGAGGGGTTTCCATGGACGACACAAGCGCGAACAAGGCGAGCCGGGCAGTCGACATCGGCGGGGATGCCGCGGGCCCGGTGATCGCGGGCGACTACAACGTCGTGATCGACGCCAAAAGCGGATCACAGGTGTCGCTGCTGACCGAACGGCGGCGACCCGAACCGGTTCGCCGCAAGCAGATCGAACTGCTGCCGCGCGCGCAGTCCGCGCCGATCGGCCGCGAGGCCGCCCTGGCCGCATTGAATGCCGCAGTCCGACAAGGCGGTTCGGTCCAGCTTTCCGGGCCGACCGGCTCCGGCAAGAGCGCCCTGCTGCGGCATGCGGCGCGCACCGCGCCTGCGGGCCCCGACGGCGTGATCTTCCTCAGCGCCGCCACCCGGGAGGCGGACGACCTCGCTCAGGAAATCTTCGAGGCCTGCTACGACGCCGACGGATATGCGCCGTCGCGGTCCGAGCTGCGGCGCCTCATGAAGAACCTCCGGGTCACGGTCTATCTCGACGACGCCGACCTGGAGCTGCGCCCGTTGCGGGATTTGACCGACGCCGCCCCCGAGGCGACATTCGTCTTCACCGCCGAGCGCCGCGTTCCGCTCGACGACCTCACAGTGATCGAGGTTGAAGGCCTCACCGAGCAGGCGTGGCGGCGGCTGCTCGAACGGACCCTGAACCGACCTGTGCCCGCGGCGGCGCACGCCGAGGTCGAACGGCTGCGCCAGGCCGCGGACGGCCGTCCGCTGGTCCTGCAGCGCGCCGCCGCGCTGGCCGCGTTCGACACGTCCGGCGCGCTGGTTCTGCCCCAAGCCGGCCGAATCGCCGACCTGGTTCCCCTGCTGATCGACCAACTCGACGCCGCGCCCGCGGCGGTGTTGGGCCTGCTTGCCACGATGGCCGGCGCCGATCTGTCGGTCGTCCACATCGCCGCGCTGACCGATGCCGCCGACGCGGAGGCGGAGGCGGCGTGCTCCCGGCTGGTCGAGCTCGGACTTGCGGAGCCCACCGAGCACGGCTACCAATGTCACCCTGACATCGTGGCGGCTTTTCGCGCCCGACACCCCGATCCGTTTCCGGTCGACGCGCTCTGCGCGCATTTCGTGCGGTGGCTCCCCCAGCCGTCGACCACCCGCGCGGAGGTAGCGGCGGCCGCCCGGGCGCTGGAGCGCACGGCGCAGCTCGCCGCGGAGTCCGGCCGGGACGACCAGGTGGTGCAGCTGATCCGCGCCGGCTCGCCCGCCATGGCCCGCGCGCTGCGGTTCGGCATGTGGGGCAGGCTGCTCGGCCGCGGCTGGATCGCCGCACAGAAGACCGGCGATCGCAGTGCGGCAGCCTATTTCATGCACGAGGAGGGCATCCGCAGCCTGCTCACCGGGCGCCGGGTCCTGGCCGCCGCGCTGCTGGCCGAGGCCGCGCTGGTGTGGAAGGAGCTCGGCAATCTGCACGCGGCGCAGGCTGCCCAGCAGGCCCAGCAGTTCATCCCGGACGCGCCGCCGCCCAGCGCGCCGCCGGTGTCCG
>JABFVX010000520.1 GCA_013362555.1 Mycobacteriaceae bacterium | reverse complement strand
GGATCGAAACGATTCAAAAACCACATCCGCTGCTGCGCCAACGACAACGGCACCCGCTCCGGACGCGGCTGCGGCCCCAACGCGAGAGCGTCGGAGTCAGAAGCGGTTTCGACGAGGTATTCCGCCAGTGCGGCGGGAGTGGGGGCGTCGAACATGGCCTGCACCGCGATGCGCCGGTCCAGCTCCGCCCCGAGCCGGGCCGCCGCGCGGGCGGCGATCAGCGAGTTGCCGCCGAGCTCGAAGAAGTTGTCGTCCATGCTGAGCGGGTCGGTGTGACCGAGCAGCTCGCCGAAGACCTTGACGATCAGGTGCTCCACGTCGGTCTCCGGGGCGCGGTACTCGCGCACGGCGAACACCGGCTCGGGCAGCGCCTTGCGGTCCAGCTTGCCCACCGGGGTCAGCGGAATCGAATCGAGCACGACGATCGCGGAAGGCACCATGTATGCGGGCAGCGACCGCGCGACGTGCTCGCTGAGCTCGTCGGTGTCGACGCTCGCGCCCCCGCGCGGCAACACGTAGGCCACCAGCGCGGTGGCGCCCGACGGCAGCTCGCGGCCCAGCGTGACGGCGAAGTCGATGTCCGGGTGTCCGGTCAGCGCGGTGTCGATCTCGCCCAGCTCGATGCGGAAACCGCGGATCTTCACCTGGAAGTCGGAGCGGCCGAGGTACTCGATCTCGCCTTCCGTCGCTTCCCCGGCGCGGCCGGAGGCGACCGCGGCGCGGCGCACCAGGTCGCCGGTGCGGTACATCCGGTTTCCGTCGGTCGCGAACGGGTTCGCGACGAATCGGTCCGCGGACAGTCCCCTCCTGTTGAGGTAGCCCTGTGCGAGGACGGCGCCCGCGATGTACAGCTCGCCGATCACGCCGGCGGGCACCGGGCGCAGCCGCTCGTCCAACACGAGCATCGTCACGCCGGGGATGGCGGGACCGATGGTGATCAGCTGGTTCGGGTCCATCGGCCCGCTGCTGGAGACCGCGATCGTGGCTTCGGTGGGGCCGTAGCTGTTGATCATCCGGCGGGTGGCGCTCGCCCAGCGGCCGACCAGCTCGGGGCCGAACTTGTCGCCGATGACCGCGACCATCTCCAGGTCTTCGAACGGCCCCGGCTCGACGGTTTCCAGTGCGGCGGGAGTCAGGATCGTGTGGGTGACCCGCTGCGCGGCGAGCAGCTCCGCGAGCCCGCTGCCGCCCCAGGCGGACGGCGGCGCGATGACGAGCGTGGCGCCCGCGGTGAACGCGAGCAGCAGCTCCAGCACCGACACGTCGAAGTTGGGCGAACAGACATGCAGCATCCGCGACTCGCCCGTGACGCCGAAATGCTCGCGCTTGGCGGCGACCACGCTCGCGATGCCGGTGTGGCTGACGACCACGCCCTTCGGCTTGCCCGTGGACCCGGAGGTGTAGATGACGTAGGCCGGGTGCGACTCGTGCAGCGGGCGCACCCGGTCGGCGTAGGACACCGGGTGCCCGGCCTGCTCGGCGATACGCTGGATGGTTGCCGGATCGTCGAGAACCAGCCAGTCCGGGCTGTCCGGGAGCGCCGAGCGGTGCACGCCCAGCGTGAGGCCGAGCCGGGCGCCGGAGTCGGTGAGCATGTGCCCGATGCGGTCGGGCGGGTAGGTGGGGTCCACCGGCACGTAGGCAGCGCCGGACTTGGCGACGGCCCACACCGACAGCACCGACTCCAGGCACCGGGTCATTCCGACGGCGACGACGTCGCCGGGGCCGACGCCTGCCGCGACCAGGACCCGTGCCAGCTGCGAGGAGCGCTCGTCCAGCTCGCGATAGGTCAGTTCGCGGCCCTCGTAGACGACGGCGAGGCGCTCGCTGGCGGATTCGACAGCGGAGGTGAGCAGCTGCCCGAAGGTAACCGCACCGGCGCGGCGGCGGCGACCAGCGCGTTTGCCGCGCTTGCCGGGTTCCGCGGGCTGCCCCGAAGCGTCTCCGGCCGGAGTCGGAATCCCCATCGAGTTCACTCTTCTCCTCTTCGTCGAACATGAGCCCAAGGGGGCCCGAACGAACACCGGGGTCGCACAGACCCCGGCCCTCTAGCCTAAAGCTACAATTTTCTACCGACCGCGTTGGATGTCGAATCAATAGTCGGCGGACAACCGAAGAAATATCGGCAGGAATGCACCTGCTGTTGCACTAACCCCGGCGACGTGAGTCGCGTCACATCTGAGTACTTCCAGAATGACCCATGAAATGCGTTGGATGCACGTCATGGGTCATTCTGGAAGTCCTCAAACACTCACTGGGTGGCGAGCTTGGCTATAGCCAGTAGTCCGACCACCACGATAACCGCACGCAGCGGGGCGGGGGGCAGCATGCGCCCCACCTTCGCGCCCAGCACGCCCCCCACGGACGCCCCGGCCGCGATCGCCGCCACCGCGGACCACTGGATCTGGTCGTGCGCGAAAACCAGGAAAAACACCCCGGCTACGGCATTGACGGTCAGGGCCAGGACGTTCTTGATCCCGTTGGCCCGCTGCAACGCGGTGCCTGCGCCGCCGCTGTGCAGGAAAATCCCCAGCAAGGCGAGCAGGATGACGCCTTGGGCCGCCCCGAAGTAGCCGCCGTAGACGCCGGCGCCGAACACCGCGGCAATGAGTCCGGCGCCGGGACCGCCGTCGTCGCCGTCGCGGCGGCGGGCCACCGCGACGGCCAGTCGCGGCTGCACCACGACCAGCACCAAGGCGACGGCGATCAGAACGATGACGATCACGTCGAACGCCCCGGACGGCATGGAGATGAGCAGCGCGGCGCCTACCAGCGCCCCGAGCGCCGAGGCGGGCAGCAGCCTGCGCGTCGCCCGCTGCTGACCGGACAATTCCGCCCGGTAGCCGTACGCGCCGGTAGCCGAGCCCGGCACCAGCCCGATGTTGTTGGAGACGTTGGCCACGATCGGCGGCACCCCCAGCGCCACCAGAGTCGGGAAGGTGATCAGCGATCCAGACCCGACGACGGTGTTGATGGTCCCCGCCGCCACCCCCGCGACAACAACCGCCACCAGCTCCCACACCGTCACGGGTCGATCCTATCCGCGCGCAGACGCACCCCTTCTGGGGTGCGTCTGCGCGCGGCTACCAGAGCCAGCGCAGGGTGCGGTGGCGGATGCCGCCTCGGATCTCGAAGACCGTGTGGCCCGCAAGCATGCCGAACGCCGGGCCGATGCGGTGCACCGAGACGGCCAGGCGGGCCAGCGTGACCAGTGCGGTGACAAGCCTTATCGGCGGCAGGCCGTGGTCGGGGTGGTCGGCGAACAGCTTGGCTTTGGACATGCCGCGGCCGCGGCCTGCGCGGTAGGCCTCGCGGGTGGTGACTCGGCTGCGGTAGTCCACCAGCGCCTCGGTGAGGTAGCCGACCTGGAAGCCGTCGCGCGCGGCGCGCCACCCGAAATCGTTGTCCTCCCCGGCCAGGTACTCGACGTTCATTCCGTCCAGCTTCCGGTACACCTCCGCATGGCAGCCGATGCTGCTGCCGCCCAGTACCGGTCCGATCATTCCGGGCCACTCCGGTATGAGGGGGATGTCGGCCAGCCGCCCGTCGAAAAGGAGCTCGCGAGCCGTGGAGCCGACGACGTCGAAGTCCGCCCGGAGGGCGTGCGCCATACTCGAGATCCAATTGTCGTGGACGCGGTCGTCGTCATCACAGAACAGCAACAGGTCGCCGAAAGCCTTCTGGGCGCCGACATTTCGCGCGTGCGAAGCGCCTGGAACTTCGGAGGCGTCCACCCAGCGCAGGTTCAGCCGGTCCCGCAGCGGATGGTCGGCGACGTGGTCCCGGGTGCCGTCGTCCGACCCGTTGTCGGCGACGATCACCTCGAAGGCGGTGGGGAAATCCTGCCGCGCCAGCGCCACGAGCTGCACGTCTATCAGATGACGCCGGTTCTTCGTCGGGATGATCACCGACACGTCGAACCCTCCGTCGACCCCTCCGGTCATGGCGCACTCCCTAACTTCCTTGCGTTCGCCATGAACGTACATTTAGTTTCACAAACAATCCACAACGCCTAAGGTTCCATCACAGCCTCATCACACCCGTTCCGCGCGTTTAACCCCGCTGCTGCGGGGGTAAACGCGCGGATCGGGTGTGGAGTCAGCGGTTTATTGTCACGTCGGGGATGTCGGCGGCGGCTTCGGCCGGGGTGAGGAAGGCGTGGGTCACCTCTTCCTCGGCCAGGAGCTCGGCCAGGTCGTCGCCGTCGGCGATCACCGTCGCCGCGCCCGCCATGGCCCAGGCGAGGAACTCCGCCAGGGCGAGCGGGCCCGCCACCGCTCGGGTGAACGTCCGCGACTCGTAGTCGATCCCGTGCTCGGTGCGCAGCTGGGCCGCGCCGGTGAGCGCCTGCTCCTGGGTCAGGACGGACCGGGCGCCGTCGCCCGCAGACACCACCAGCGCCGGGTCGGTCGACACCAGCGAGCGGGTCCGGTCGGCGTAGGTCACCGGGTGCGACGGCAGCTCGGCCGCCTCCGCCGCCAGGGCCGCCAGCTCCGCGGGACGCAGCGCGAGCGCAACGCCCTCGTCCGCGGCGGATTCCGGGGTGGTGTGCCACACCGCGGCGCCCGCCGCCAGCACCGCCCACGTCGCCACCACCGACTCCGCCGACCGCGGGGTCGCGAGCGCGACGACGTCGCCGGGGCCGATGCCCTTGCCGATCAGCGCCCGCGCCAATCGCGATGAGCGGCGCGCCAACTCGTCGTAGCTGACTTCATCCTCGCCCGCATAGATCGCGGGCGCCTCCGGATCGTCCTCCACCACCAGCATCAGGGCGGCCGCCACCGACTGCGACGACACCGCAGGCGGCGCCGCGGGCGCCGTCGACTGGTCGACCAGCTGCTTGAGCTCGGCCTCGTCGAGGATCTCGATGTCGCCGACAAGCGCCCGCGGGTCATCGGCGACGGCCTCGAGCACCCGCACCAGCCGAGCGCCCAGCGTCACGGCCTCTGCCTCGGTGAACCGGTTGGTCCGGTACTTCAGCGTCAGCGACAGCGTCGGCTCGGCGGTGACGATGAGCGTCATCGGGTACTCGGTGTTGTCGGCGTCGACGTCCACGTCGACCACCCGCATGCCGTTCACGTCGCCCACGGCGGCCAGCGCCTCGGTGTCGATCGGGTACGACTCGAACACCACGAGCGAGTCGAATTGCGCTCCGACGCCGCAGACGCGCTGGATCTCGGTGAGCCCGACGTAATGGTGGTCGAGCAGATCCGCCTGCCCGCGCTGCTGCGCGCTGAGCAGATCCGCGACAGCGGCCTGATTGTCCACTCGGACCCGCACCGGCAGCGTGTTGATGAACAGGCCGACCATGGACTCCACGCCGGGCAGGTCCGCGGGCCTGCCCGACACCGTCGCCCCGAACACCACGTCCGAACGCCCGGTGAGCCGCGACAGCAGAATGCCCCAGGCCGACTGCACCACCGTGTTGACGGTGACGCCCAGCTCCGCGGCCACGCCCGCCAGTCGCTTCGACAAGTCGACGTCGAGCGCCGCGACCACCTTGGCCAGGCCGTCCGCGCCCGCCCCGGCCTGCGGCGCCAGCAGCGTCGCGTCGGACACTCCCGCGAGCGAGTCCGACCACTGGCTCAGCGAAGCAGCCTCATCCCGAGTTCCCAGCCACTGCAGGTAGTCCCGGTACTCCGTCACCGGCTCCAGCGCGCTCCCCGCCCCGGCGTACAGCACCAAGAGGTCCCGCAACAGCAGCGGGAGCGACCACCCGTCCAACAGGATGTGGTGGCCGGTGATCCCCAGCTGCCACGCGGCCGCGTCGGTGCGGTAGAGCGTGAACCGCAGCAGCGGCGCCGCGTCCATCTCGAACCCGCGCGCCTTGTCCGCGGCCAGGTCCCGTTGCACCGCACCCGGCTTGTCGACAACCCAGCGCAAATCCATTTCCTGCCACGGCACTTCGACCGCGTCCGAGATCACCTGCACCGGGGTGCCGTCGGCGGCGGCGGTGAACGCCGCCCGCAAGTTCGGGTAGCGCTCCACCAACTGCTGTGCCGCCGTGTGCAACTGCCGGACGTCGA
>JABFVX010000205.1 GCA_013362555.1 Mycobacteriaceae bacterium | reverse complement strand
ACCTCGAAGGAAGTACTGCCCACCTCGAAGAACGGGCCGCCATCGGCAACACGGAAATACGTCGTCATGCCGGGCACCCGCCCGATGTGCGCCATGCCCGCGGCCGCGAGCCTGCGCTCGGCGTCCGCGACGTTCTGGGTGAAGTAGACGAAATGCACCGGCGTGGAATCAGGTGTACACCGTTGTGCCGGATCAGGATCCAGGCTTTCAACGCTGATGTGCGGACTGCGTTCGGTCGTAGCGTGCACCTGGTGAACCAGCACCGTGCCGCTGCCGTCGCCGTACTGCCACGGCAGCGGCACCGGCATGGGCGCCTTCCAGTGCACACCCAGCGCAGCGCCGAGCTGTCGTTTCACCGCGTCGATGTCACAAGCGATGAGCGTGAAAGAGCGGATAGGTCCCAGGCCGGCACGGCTTTCCGGCCCGGGGGCCTGCGTGGGCCGAGTGGTCGCAACACGCACCAAGACGCCGCCGAGGCCCTGCCAGAAAGCAAAGCGCTCAGATAGCGCGACCCGACGGAAACCCTGTGCCGCCAGACGTTTTCCGGCGGCGTCCAGGTTGCCGACGAAGTAGGACACGAACGGGACCGCTGCCCGAGCGGCGGACCACGGCCCAATGGCTGGGGTTGCCTGCTCGAGTGTCAGCACTGGACCGCCGCCTGTGCTGCTCATCGTCCGCAGCAGCACCGAACGGGGCCGCGATTCACCCGCAAGCGTGACCACGACATTGGCTGTCGACGTGGTAAACCGCTCACCGGCGCCCCGAGTCAGCCTCGCCACGACCGTATCGACGTCCGCCACCGCATAACCGACCTCTGGAGGCGGTCCGGAAACTGCGCCCGGATCCGTTCCCGATGCCGCGGCGGCACCTCCGGACACCGCCATGGCAGCTGTCAACACAACGCTCAGGAAAACGACCGCCCACGTCCGGGCCTGGCGTGCACATCGAAGATCCCTCATCGAGGAGGCCTTTCACATCAATCCCCCAACCGGGTCGGATCAGTAGAACGCTGATGTACACCAATGTCAAGATCTCGCCGGAAAGGCCTGTGAACACTATCGTTGCTGGATATGACCTCCACCGCACTCTCGCCGCTTCCGGTGGCAGCCGGGCGATTTCGCAACACCAGACGGTTCGTATCCGATCCGATCACCCTGCTGAGCGATCTCAGTGCGCGCCACGGCGACATCTTTCGGCTGGACTTGCTGAACGGTCCGCTGGTTGCCCTCACGCACCCCCGCCACCTCAGGTGCATCCTGCAGGAGCGGATGAGCAACTTCACCCGCAACACCGACAGCTACGCCATGATCGAGCCGTTCATGGGCCGCGGCTTGGCCACAATCGCCGACCACGCCAAGTGGCGGCGCAACCGCAGGCTTGCGCAGCCCGCCTTCCACCATACGAAGATCGCCGCACTGGGCGAAGTGATGACAGCAGCGGTGGAGCGGACCGCGGATGCGTGGTCCGAGATCGCGCGTTCCGGCACGCCTATCGTCGTCAACGACCACATGAGCAGGCTCACGCTGGACATCGTCCTACAGGCCCTGTTCGGGATGGAACCGGACAGCCCGGAACTGCGCCGTTTCGCCGTGGCCGCTCACCACGCGAATACCGAGCTGGGCCGGTTCATTCGCGCGCCGTTCGTGCCACTGAAAGTGCCTACGCCGGGTCACCGTCGGTTTTGGCGCTCCATCGCGGAATTGGACGCCATCGTCTACGGCCTCATCGCGCGTTTCCGGTCCGACGCCACCCCGAATCGCGAAGGGCTCCTGCCGATGTTCATGGACGCCGTCGATGCGGACACCGGAGAGAAACTCTCCGACAAGGAACTTCGCGACGAAGTGATCACGATGCTGTTCGCGGGCCACGAAACAAGCGCACTGACTTTGACGTGGACACTGCTGCTGATGCACGAGCATCCGGAGACCCTGCGCAAGGTGCGCGATGAGGCCGCCGAGACGCTGTCCGGCCGCACCGCCACGATGGCAGACCTGGCGCAATTGCCCTACGCGAAACAGGTTCTCGACGAGGTGTTGCGCCTGTACCCGCCCGGCTGGCAGGCGTACCGGTGTGCCGAGGAGGACGACATGATCGGCGATTACCCGATCGCCGCCGGAAGCCAGATCATCTACAGCATCTACCACGCGCACCGACAGCCCGAATTCTGGCGGCAGCCATTACAATTCGATCCGGACAGGTTCACTCCGTCCGCTGTCGCCGAACGAGATCGGCATGCCTACCTCCCGTTCGGCATCGGCGGGCACATGTGCATCGGCAATGTCTTCGCTCTCACCGAAATGCAGATCGCGCTGTCCACCCTCCTCGCCCGTTTCCACCTCACCATTCCCAACCCCGACCTCACCCCCGCCTCACTGCTCACGCTGAACACGAAGACTCCCGTTGTCGCCTTCCTCACCGAACGCCGCTGAGCCGTCCCGCGCCCGCCGGTACTCCGCTGGAGTGCGCCCGAACACCGCCCGGAACGCCCGGGTGAAATGCGGACCGTCCGAGAACCCCCAGCGGGCGCCGATGCCATGCACCGGACGCAGGTCATGGCCGGGATCGGCAAGCTCGCGCCTGCATTGCTCCAACCGCAGCGCCCGGATACCCCTTCCCGATGCCAGGTGAGAGTTTGCGAACCTCCAAAATGACTCATGACGTGCGTCCAACGCACGTCATGAGTCATTCTGGAGGTTGCATTGTTGATCGGTCGCCGCCGACGTCAGGACGCGGCGCGGCGACCGCTGCGGTACTCGAAGGGCGTCGCGCCGTATGCCTCCCGGAACACGCGCGTGAAGTGGGAAGGATCGGCGAAGCCCCATCTCGCTCCGATGGCGTGCACGGGACGGCCGTCATGGCGCGGGTCCGCCAGGTCGGTCCGACAGCGCTCAAGCCGGGCGGCGCGAATGTATGCGGAAACCGTGACACTTTCGGCCTGGAACAGGCGGTGCACGTAGCGGAGGCTGACGTGGTGGGCAGCGGCGATTTGCGCTGGGCACAGCCCACTGTCGGCGGCATGGTGCTGGATGTAGAGCTTGATGCGCGCGAGCAGCGAATCGGTGGGCGAATACTCGGCGCACAGCGCCCCGACGAGGTCGAGCGTAATGCGCTCCAAGGCGGCCGCTTCGGACTCGGTGCATTCGGCGCCGTGCGCGAGCAGCGCATCGAGGTGGCTCACCAGGACAGCGCCGAGGCCTCGGTCGAGACGCAGCGGTCCGCGGCCTGCGACCTCGGCTCCACTGGCGACGGCACTGAACACCGCGCGGGGAATCTGCACCGACATGTACTCACCGAACCCGGGCCCGCACCACGCCTGCTGCGGAAACGCGGAATCCACTATCAGCGCGGCGCCGGGTTCCAAGACCGTGTACCTCCCGCCCTGCTCGACGCCCGCGGAGCCGACCCTGGTGAAGTCCAACTCAATGTCGTCGGAGCCCGTCTGCCGAATGTGACGAGCGGTGCGATCGGTATGGACCGCGGGCATCGCCATGGAAACGACCTGTACCGCGCCAAATCTCACGGCATGAATTCCGGCCCGGAAATCGTCCTCGTGGTCACTGCGCACCTCGGAACGCGAATGCGCACCTGCCACCGTGTCCCGCCAAGCCTGGAAGCGGTCGGCAGGCTCGAACACAGTAGTCTCGAATCGAACCACCTGCACCATGACAACCTCCTCCGCCACGGCGGAAACGCGATAATAGCTTCCTCCAGAATGACCCGTGACGTGCGCCCAGCGCACGTCACGGGTCATTCTGGAGGAAAGGTGGCGGGCCACACACTGGGCACAGATACCCCGTATGGGTATAGTCAGTGCGGTGAGGCGCACTGGGGACCGGACATCGCGGCGGTGGATCGTCGCCGGGCTGATCCTGGCGGGTTGGCTGCTGGCGTTCGGGGCCACCGAATGTGCGCTGGTGGCCGCGGACCACGCGGGTCATCCGAGCGCGACGCACCACCACTCCGCCTCGACCGCGGCAGCGCCCGGACACTCCCATGTCGGCGGGCACACCGCCGACATCGCGGCGCATGTGTCGCACGCGGCCGCCCTCACCTCCGTGCGGCCGCGACCGGACGTCATTCCCCAGCTGCTCGTAGCGGCCGCGGTGCTCATCGGCCTGCTCGGGACGGCGGCCGCCGCCACCCGCGGACCGCCCGCACTCGCACCGGCCCCGGCGAGGGGGCGCGACATATTGCATCGATTCTGCATCTCCCGGCGGTGACAGGCCTGCGTCAGACCCCGCGGTGAACACCGGGGTCGGCGACCGACTGCCCTGTCACGACACGAGCTGTTCGCGAGCCCCGCGCTGTTGCGCACACAGGCTCCCGGGCCGCCGTCTCGGCGCCAACGCGCTGCTGTGCAGCGCCGCAACGGAATCGATGCAACCATGAACGACATATTCGGCACGGACACGCTGCTGCTCGACAACCCGTCCGCCTTCACCAGCGCCCGGGCGCATCAGCCCGGCGCACTGGTCGGCAACACCCCGGTGCTGTGGGTGTCGGAGCCGCTCGCCCCGGCGGGCCGCGGCTTCTGGGCCAAGCTGGAGGGATACAACCCCGGCGGCATGAAAGACCGCCCCGCGCTGCACATGGTCCGCAGCGCCGAAGCCCGCGGCGACCTACTGCCCGGCGCACGCATTATTGAATCAACCAGCGGCACACTGGGTTCCGGACTCGCCTTGGCGGGCATCGCCCACCGGCACCCGGTGACCGTCGTCACCGACCCCGGCCTGGAACCCATCCTGCACCGGCTGCTCGCAGCGCACGGCGCCCGGGTCGACGTGGTCACCGAGCCGCACCCGGTCGGCGGCTGGCAGCAGGCGCGTCGCGACCGAGTCGCGGAACTCCAAGCGGCCGAACCATTCTCGTGGTCGCCGGATCAGTACCGCAACCCGGACAACGTCGACGCCTACAAGTCCCTGGCCTTCGAGCTGGTCGCCCAACTCGGCCGAGTGGACGTGCTGGTGTGCTCGGTCGGCACCGGCGGCCACTCCGCCGGTGTGTCGCGGGTGCTGCGCCGCTTCTTCCCGCACCTGGAGCTGATCGGCGTGGACACCGTGTCTTCCACCATCTTCGGCCAGCCCGCGGGCCCGCGCCTGATGCGCGGCCTCGGCTCCAGCATCTACCCGGACAACGTCGACTACCCGGCGTTCAACGAAGTGCACTGGGTCGCACCGGCCGAGGCGGTCCGCACCACGCGCACCTTGGCCGCCACCCATCACGCGGGCGGCGGGTGGAGCGTCGGAGCCGTGGCGCTGGTCGCGGGCTGGGCAGCCCGCACCCGCCCGGCCGGAACCCGCATCGCCGCGGTGTTTCCCGATGGCCCGCAACGCTATTTCGACACCATCTCCAACGACGAATACTGCGCGGAGCACGGCCTGCTCGACAGCCCGCTGCCCGACGAGCCGGACACTGTCGCCTACCCGGGCGAGCGGGTGGTGAACTCGTGGACCCGCACAACGACCGTCCTCGACCCACGCGGCGCGATCGCGGGCGCAACGCCGCAAACGCACCGAAATCCGCAGATCGACAAGGCCCGCCGATGACCGACATTCTCGCCGAGTTCCGCACCTTCGACCGGCCCGCCCGGATGCTGATGGTGAACCAGTTCGCCATCAACCTCGGCTTCTACCTGCTCATGCCCTACCTCGCCGGGTATCTTTCCGGCACTGTCGGTCTCGCGGCCTGGACGGTCGGGCTGGTGCTCGGCGTGCGGAACTTCTCCCAGCAGGGCATGTTCCTGATCGGCGGCACTCTGGCCGACCGGCTCGGCTACAAGCCGCTGATCGTGGCCGGATGTCTGTTGCGCACTGTGGGTTTTCTGCTGCTCGCGGTGGTCCAGTCGCTGCCGGCCTTGATCATCGCCTCCGCCGCAACCGGATTCGCCGGAGCACTGTTCAATCCGGCCGTCCGCGCCTACCTCGCCGCCGACGCGGGCGAGCGGCGGGTGCAGGCTTTCGCACTGTTCAACATCTTCTACCAAGAAGGCATCCTGGCGGGGACGCTGCTCGGGCTGGCCTTGCTAGCGGTGGACTTC
>JABFVX010000424.1 GCA_013362555.1 Mycobacteriaceae bacterium | reverse complement strand
GGTTGAGCTCGGAGCCGTGGCGCGGCTGTTCGGCCAGCAGCAGCAGAATTGCCGCGCGGACGTCGCCGCGCCTGCCCCGGCCGCCGCGCCCGCGCCCGCGGGCGAAGCGCATCTCCGGTCCGAAGCCAGGGCCGAAGCCGAAGCCCCTCCTGCCGCGCGGCCCATGCCCGTGCTCGTGCTCATGGCCGTGCCCGCGTCGCGGATGCCCGCCCCGAAAACCGCGCCGACCTGCGACATCGGCATGCTCATGTATTTCGAAGTGATTCATGATGTCAGCCCTTTCATGACTGTAGACGTTCACTGTCCTATCGACGATATATCGACAATCCATCGATGGCAAGTCACGTTGAGATACCCAACCTCCAGAACGACCCGTGACGTGCGTTGGACGCACGTCACGGGTCGTTCTGGAGGTTTGAGGGTAGGTGGCTGCTACCAGATGCTGGTGCGCAGGACTATTTCGGTGGCGACTTCGCGGGGGGATTCGCGCAGGATGTCGCCGGTCTTGGGGAGCGGGACCACACGGTAGTCGCCATAGACGTAGCGGCCCGACAACTCGGCCCAGCGGCGCTCGGGCGCGTTCGATCCGACCAGGACCGTGGTCGCCACCTCGACCGCGGGACAGTCGGGCTCTTTGATGTCGCCCCGCGGATCGGGCAGCGCCGGGTGGCCGCGGCCGATGACGACAAGGCTGATGAAACGGTCGTAGGCGCGAGCGGCGGTCTGCCAGGCCAGCTCCGCGCCCGCGCCGTGGCCGAACAGGTTGACCATCGGAAGGCCCAGATCGTCGAGGACCGCCCGGACTGCCTTCTCGTCCATCCCGGCGTGCGACTCGACAACCGCTGTGCGCAGGCCCGAATTGTGCAGGCGGACGCAGACTTCATCGAAGTCCGCGGCTGTGTCGGAGCGGCCGGGGAGCATCAGCACCGCGTGCTGGGTGTGCGGACCGTCCACCCTGAGCGTGCACACTCCAGCGGGCGTGGGGATCCGGCGAGATTCCATCAGCAAACGCTACCTCCGCGGTCCGGACACCGTCTACGCCTGGGTGACGGCCTGGTCCAGGCCCACGAGCGCGGCGACGTCCAGGTGTCGCTCGACCAGATCGGCCATCAGATCCAGCTGGTCGCGCCGGATGTCGGCGACCGAGGTGTCCGGGGACGCGACGAAGCCCGCCCGCCCGCGCCTGCCGGCGACCTCCGTCAGCAGCCGCCTGCGGAATTCGTCGGATTCCAGCAGTCCGTGCCAGTGGGTGCCGAGCACGTGCCCGCCGTCGCTGCCCTCGGGCTCGCCCGAGTCGTCGCGCAGCAGCGGTTCGTGGCCGTTGCGCACCACCCGGCCGTGATGAATTTCATAGCCCCGCACCGGAATCCGGTCGCTCTCCGTGACGCCGCCGACTTGGCGCAGCACCTTGTCGCGCTCGAAGCGGACTTCCACGTCGAGCAGGCCGAGGCCGAGCGCCTCCCCGACGCCGGATTCGACGTCGTCGACGATGCGGCGGCCGAGCATCTGGTAGCCGCCGCAGATGCCGAGCAGTGGTCCGCCCTGCGCGGCGCGGTCGGCCAAGGCGCGCGCCAGGCCGGTTTCGCGCAACCAATCAAGATCGCGCACAGTCGATTTGCTGCCCGGCAGCACCACAAGGTCGGCGTCGCCGAGCCGCGACGGGTCGGTCACCCAGCGCACCGCCACGCCCGGCTCGCACGCCAGCGCCTCCACATCAGTGGCATTGGAAACGCGCGGGAGCCGGATTGCGGCGACGGTGAGCCACTGGGTGCCGACCGGCGGGGCCGCTCTGCCGACCGGGGCATCGCGCACGGTCGCGAGCGAGTCCTCGGCGTCGATCCACAGCCCGTCGGCGTACGGCAGCACGCCGAAGGTCGGCAGCCGGGTGAGTTCGGCGAGCCGGTCCAAGCCGGGCCGCAGCAGCTCCACGTCGCCGCGGAACTTGTTGATCACAAAGCCTTTCACCCGCGCCCGATCGGCCGGATCCATGATCTCCACCGTGCCGAACAGGTGCGCCAGTACGCCGCCGCGGTCGATGTCGCCGACGATGACCACCGGCAGGTCGGCCGCCTGGGCCAAGCCCATGTTGGCCAGATCCGTCGCGCGCAAGTTGATCTCGGCGGGCGACCCGGCGCCCTCGCAGATCACCACGTCGAATTCGGCGCGCAGCGCGGACAATTCATCGACGACGATCTCACGCAGCACGTCCCGGCGCCGGTGGTAGTCGCGGGCTCCCACCGTGCCGAGGGCCTGGCCGCGCACCACCAGCTGTGAAGTCCGGTCACTGCCCGGCTTGAGCAGCACCGGGTTGAACCGCACGCTCGGCGCCAGGCCGCACGCCTGCGCCTGCAACGCCTGCGCCCGCCCGATCTCACCGCCGTCGAGGGTGACCACCGAGTTGTTGGACATGTTCTGCGCCTTGAACGGCGCGACCCGCACCCCGCGCCGGGCGAGCAGTCTGCACAAACCCGCGACCAGAACACTCTTGCCCGCGTCCGACGAGGTGCCCGCCACCAGCACGGCAGCCTTCATGGCAGCGTCAGGATTTCCGCTCCGCTGTCGGTGACGAGGAGGGTGTGTTCGTGCTGGGCGGTCCAGAGACGGTCCTTGGTCACCACGGTCCAGCCGTCGTCCCAGATCTCGTAGTCGACGCCGCCGAGGTTGATCATCGGCTCGATGGTGAAGGTCATGCCCGGCTCGATGACCGTCTGCACGTTCGGCTCATCGTAGTGCAGGACCACCAAGCCGTTGTGGAACGTGGTGCCGATGCCGTGGCCGGTGAAGTCGCGGACCACGCCGTAGCCGAACCGGTGGGCGTAGGACTCGATCACCCGGCCGACCACATTCAGCGCCCGCCCCGGCTTGACCGCCTTGACGGCCCGCAGGGTGGCTTCCTTGGTGCGCTCCACCAGCAGCCGCTTGTCCTCGGCCACGTCGCCGGCGAGGAAGGTTTCGTTGCAGTCGCCATGCACGCCGTGAATGTAGGCCGTGACGTCGATGTTGACGATGTCGCCGTCCTGGACGACGGTCGTGTCCGGGATGCCGTGGCAGATCACCTCGTTCAGCGATGTGCAGCACGACTTCGGAAAGCCCTTGTAGCCCAGGGTGGACGGGTAGGCGCCGTGGTCGCAGAGGTACTCGTGTGCGATCCGGTCCAGCTCGTCGGTGGTGACCCCCGGCTCCACCGCCTTGCCCGCCTCGGCGAGCGCCTGGGCCGCCAGCCGCCCGGCGACTCGCATCGCCTCGATGGTCTCCGGCGTCTGCACCCACGGCTCGCTGCCCTCGTTCGCCTTCGGCTTCCACGCGTACTCCGGCGGCTCGACGCCGCGGGGCACGGTCCGAATCGGGGTGGGATCGCCGGGAACGAGCGGCTTGCGGGCGGCGGGTGCAGACATGGGCCCAGCGTATCCGAGGAAGGGAAGGGCGGAGAAAGGTCAGCAGTTCGACAGCACATCCGCGGACAATCCTCCAGAACGACACATGAGTTGCGTTAGGCGCACGTCATGGGTCGTTCTGGACATCATTGCCGCAGGCTACAGCACGAGATAGGCCTCGCCGCCGATGATTTCGGCGCGCGGCTGGACCACGACGATCTCGCGGTCGGCCGCCAGCACCTCGGCGACCGTGCCGTAGCGGGCGAGTTCGCCCAGCGTAGCGACGGTGGGCGGCAGCAAATGCCATTGCCCGCGCTGCGCGTGCGCCACGGCGTCGGCGGGGCGCACCCACACGGCGCGGTCGGACTCCATGGTGCTCAGCTCCCCCGCCCGCTGCCCGGACGGCATCGCCGCGACGAAGAAGCGGGTGTCGAAACGGCGGGATTCGATCTCCGGGGTGATCCAGTGCGCCCACGGCCGGAGCAGGTCCGCGCGCAGCACCAAGCCGCGCCTGCGCAGGAACTCGGCCAGCGACGACCCGCGGTCGAGCAGCGCCTCCCGGTCGGCCGCCCAGTCCGGCCCGGCGATGTCGGCGACGACCCGGTCCGGCGTCGGACCCGCCAGCAGCACGTGAGCTTCCTCGAATGTCTCGCGCACCGCGGCGCAGACCAGTTCGCGGGCCAGCGCCTCGTCCGCGCCCAGCGCGGCCGCCCACTCACCGGGTGCGGGCCCGGCCCAGCCGACCCCCGGCTCGCTGTCGCGCGGGTCGACCGATCCGCCCGGGAAGACATAGGCCCCAGGCGCGAAGGCCATCGAGGCCACGCGCCGCTGCAGAAACACCTGCAGACCGTGTTCGGCATCGTCGCGCGCCACCACGACCGTGGCCGCGGGCCGCGCCGCCACCGGTTGCGTGCGGCCCTCGCGGAGGTCGCGCACCACGTCCCGATACTCGGGCGGAAGCTTCACGCCCTGCTCGTACCCGCTCATTTGCGCACCGTATAGGACGCCATGACAGAGCGGAATCCGGACGCCGCCGACAGCCCCATCGGCGGCGTCCGGGCCGCACGGACGCTCCACACTCTCCTGGCGTCCCGGTCAAGCAGGTCGCGCCGCTGCCCATCCCACTTAGGCGAGCCTAACCTACCACAGCCGCCGCGGCGCGTGACGGACGCCCCGTGTTCTACGCTCTGGGCGTGGACCTGCATCCGGATGTGGCGGACTTGGGCGTGCTGCTCGGCGCGTGGAGCGGGCGCGGGCGCGGCGAATACCCGACGATTCAGTCGGTCGAGTACCTGGAGGAGATCACCTTCGGCCATGTCGGCAAGCCGTTCCTCACCTACGCCCAGCGCACCCGGGCCGCGGACGACGGGCGGCCTCTCCATGCCGAGACCGGCTACCTGCGGCGCCCGGCGCCCGGCCGAGTGGAGCTGGTGCTCGCGCACCCGACCGGGGTCACCGAGATCTGCGAGGGCGACTACGGCCGCAGCGGCGCGGAGCTCACGCTGGAACTGGCCTCCACGCAGATCGGGCTCACGTCGACGGCGAAAGAGGTGGCGGCGCTGGGCCGGTCGATCCGGGTGCACGGCGACGTCATCGAGTACACGCTGCGCCTCGGCGCGGTCGGGCAGCCGCTGCAGCACCATCTGGCCGCCACCTTGCACAAGGGATAGCGGTGTCGACGGCGCTGTTCAGTTCCACTGTCCAGCACAGCCTGGATATCGCGGGCATCTTCGTGTTCGCCACCTCGGGCGCGCTGTTGGCGGTGCGGCGCGGCTTCGACGTGGTCGGCATGGCGGTGCTGGCGGTCGTCACATCACTGGGGGGCGGGCTGATCCGGGATCTGGTGATCGGCGCGGTTCCGCCCGCCGCGGTGACCGACCTCGGCTACTTCGTCACGCCGCTGGCGGCCACCGCGGTGGTCTTCTTCCTGCATCCCGAGGTCGCCCGGATCAACGTGGCCATCAGCGTTTTCGACGCGGCCGGGCTCGGACTGTTCTGTGTCACCGGCACGATCAAGGCCTACGAGCACGGACTCGGCTACACCGCGGCGGCCGGGCTCGGCGTAGCCACGGCGGTCGGCGGCGGCGTTCTGCGCGACGTGCTGTGCAACGAAGTTCCCTCCCTGCTGCGTTGGGACCAGGACCTGTACTCGGTGCCGACCATGGTCGGCGCCGGGGCGGTCGCGCTGCTCATCCGCTTCCACGCCCTCACCCCCGCCACCGGCGTCTCCGCCGTCCTCGCCACCTTCCTCCTGCGCCTGCTGGCGATGCACTACCACTGGCGCGCCCCCCGCGCCTACAACCGCCGCACCCCGAACCTCCAGAATGACCCGTGACGTGCGTTAGGCGCACGTCGTGGGTCATTGTGGACAAGTTCTCAGGGCTGGGTGGGGATGGCGGACAGGACGTCCCGGGTGGCCAGGACGGCGCGTTCGGAGCCGCCGCCGCCGACGATGAGAGTGGCGAAGGCGAGGTCGCCGCGGTAGCCGACGAACCAGGCGTGCGAACCGCCCGCGTACTCGGCCTCCCCGGTCTTGCCGTAGACCTCGCCCTGGCCGGCGACGAGTTGGCCGGTGCCCTCGGTGACGGTGGCCCGCATCATCGTGCGCAGGCCCGCGACGTCGGCCGGGTCGATGGCGGGGCGCTCGCCGCTCACCGTCGACGCGCGGCTCAC
>JABFVX010000067.1 GCA_013362555.1 Mycobacteriaceae bacterium | reverse complement strand
TGACTTCGCCTTGCGGAAGCGTCAGGGAAACGTTCTGCCAGATTCGCTGGGAACCGAATGTCTTCGTCACATTATCGGTTCTGACCTCGACGCCCACGTCGACCTCCACGCCTTCATAATCAGCGGCCCCTGCCTCGTTACCGACCGCTGTGGGTTCGGTCACTGTATCGCACGGGCAGTGACACATTTCGCATTACCGGGCGAGCTATCGCCGGCATGCCGACCCGCCCGTAACGGGCGCGCCCGACAGATGATACTCGACGGTAACTTGGTATCCAACATCACTCCCGGATACCCATCGTGACCTGCGCATCAAGCCGAGTTCACCACAAGGCCGACGGTCGAAAAATGTGCACTTCCACAATCTGGAGGAACTAAAAAGGACACCCCTGCTCTAAAACCGAGCAAGGGGTGCGTGTTGCAGCGACCTCGATACATCCAGAACGACCCGTGAAGTGCGCCTGGCGCACTTCACGGGTCGTTCTGGACAGGTCTTACTTGACGGAGATCTTGGCGCCCGCGGCTTCCAGCTTCTCCTTGGCCGCCTCGGCGGCGTCCTTGGCGACCTTCTCCAGGATCGCCTTCGGGGCGCCCTCGACCAAGTCCTTGGCCTCCTTCAGGCCCAGGCCGGACACGATCTCGCGGACGACCTTGATGACCTGGATCTTCTTGTCGCCGGCCGACTCCAGCACGACGTCGAACTCGTCCTGCTCCTCGACGGCCTCGGCCGGAGCGGCGCCCCCGCCGAGGGCGGCGACGGCGACCGGAGCGGCAGCGGTGACCTCGAACTTGTCCTCGAACTTCTTGACGAAGTCCGACAGCTCCAGCAGCGTCATGTTCTCGAACGCGGTGAGCAGCTCGTCAACGTTGGCCATGGTGTTTCCTTTCGGGTGTGATGTTTGGGGGGTGGTGTCCGCTTAGGACTCGGCCTGCTTCTTGTCCTGCAGCGCGGCCGCCAAACGGGCGACCTGCGAAGCGGGAGCGTTGAACAAGCCGGCAGCCTTCGCCAGGTTGCCCTTCATGGCGCCTGCCAGCTTTGCCAGCAGCACCTCACGCGAGTCGAGGTCGGCGATCTTCTCGACCTCGGACACGGACAGCGGCTTGCCGTCCATGTAACCGCCCTTGATGACAAGGGCCTTGTTGTCCTTCGCGAAGGTCTTCAGCGCCTTGGCCGCGTTGACCGGCTCGCCCTTGATGAACGCGATCGCGGTGGGGCCGACGAACAGCTCGTCGAGACCCTCCACGCCCGCATCCGCGGCAGCCCGCTTGACCAGGGTGTTCTTGGCGACGGAGTAGGTGGCGTCCGCGCCGAGCGCACGACGCAGCTGCGTGATGTTGCCGACGGACAGACCACGGTATTCCGTGATGACCGTCGCCGACGAGCTCTTGAACTGCTCCGTGATCTCCGCGACCGCGGTGACCTTTTCGTTCTTTGCCATACTTCGCCTCCTCTCGGATGTAGGTCCGTCGGCGAAGAGCGGCGACAACGCAAACGCCCCGGACGCAGTGCGTTCCGGGGCGTACAAGAATCACTACAGGCGAACCCGTCGCGAATCCCGACCTCGGTCCTGCCTGCGTGGGCCGCCGGCGGTATCGCCGGACCTTCGGCCGCCCGGAATGAACCAGACGGCAACCAACGGTCTTCGGTAGAACGTGATTGGGTGCCCGCCACGAGGGCAGACCGCATTACCGTACCCCACTCCCCGACCCCCACCAAATCCGCCCTTTCCTGAAATCCAGAATGACCCGTGACGTGCGTTGAACGCACGTCACGGGTCATTCTGGATTTCAGGTTCTGGAATCAGGTTCAGGCCGAGTGGAGGTTGCGGGCGGTGGCGGAGGGCGGGACGGCGGCCGGATCCGGGTAGGTGCCGAGCAGGCGGTCGGCAGTGCCGGAGCTGGTGACGGTGAACCAGTAGTGCTCGTTCTTATAGTGGTGATGCCGGTGGTTGCGCCAAATTGACCGGTATAGAGCGGATTCGGGCTTGTAGTCGCTGTGGATGAGATAGTGGGTCCACTCGTAGCCGAATCCGAGCACGGTCACCGTGAGCAGGAAGGTCAGGCCGAGGCCGAGCCTGCCGAACGCGAAGACCGCGATCGCGACGAGAGCGACCAGCAGCACCACGAGGGTGCGGGTCGGGATGAAGATCAGCGGGACGTCGCGCGGGTCCACGTGGTGGGCGCGATGCTTGCGGGCCAACTCGCTGTCCAGCCGGATCGGACCGAGCCTGCGCGGGCGCCAATGCAGGACCGCCACGTGCACAACCCATTCGAAGAGCGGGAAGACCGCCAGCATGCCCAGGGGCAGCACCAGGTCGGCGCGCCGCCAGTCGCCGACCGCGACGCGCGCGGCCAGTGCCGCGAGCAGAGTAGCCGCGATCAGCCACGGAGACGGGTAGCGGACGAAGATTCCGAACGCCCCGGCGAGGGAAAGACTGCGGCGGGGGCGGTGGGTCTGGTGGGTCATGGCCTGTTCCTTGCTTGTTCTCGCTCGTCCGTGCTCAGTCGCCGAGGATGTCCAGCAACGCCGCGGTCGCCGGGCCGAGCAGCGCCCGGGCCCGGTCCGCGGCCTCCTCGGGCCGACCGGAGACGATGGCCGCGGCCAAGTCCCGGTAGCCCGCGGCGTTGCCCACCTCCGCGGACATGACCGGCGCCAAGGCGGTGAGCACCGGCTCGTATGCGGCCCGCAGCATGCTGAACATCAGCCGGAACGCGATGGAGTCGGCAGCGTCGACAATGCGGTCCCAGAACTCCAGCGCGTGCAGCTGCAAACGCACCGGATCTTGTTCGGCCGCAAGCTCGGCCACAATCCGGTCCAAATCCGCCCGAACCCGAGCGGCCGCGCCGACCCCTGCCCGCCGCGCGGCAAGCTCGGCGATCTTGGGCCCGTTGTGCAGCCGCGCCTCCAGGACGCTGCGCGCGACAGCGGGCTGCAACTCGCCGCCCTGCACCAGCAGCCGCGGCAGCACTTCCAGGCCCGACCCGCGCCGGTAGTCCAGAACCGTGGTCGCGTCCCCCTGCCGGACCGCGACCAGCCCCGCGGCCGAAAGCCGTTGTAGCGCTTCCCGAACCGCAGGTCGCGACACGCGCAGCTGCTCCGCCAGCTGCCGCTCGCTCGGCAGCGCCGCGCCCGCGGCCAGCTCGCCGCTGAGCACATCGGACACGATCTGCTCGAAGACGTCCTCGGACACCGACCGCTTCACCACCGGCTGAAATCCCATGCCTTCACCATCCCCCAAGCAGGACAGGTGGTCAAGTGGTCATACCAATTTCCGCCAGAGATCCGCCCCTGAAATCCAGAATGACCCGTGACGTGCGTTGGACGCACGTCACGGGTCATTCTGGAGATCTGTTTCGCCGGAAGCGGCGGGTTGCTACGCGTCCTCGTCGAGGAGGTTGCGGGTGCGGTTCGGATCCACCGGGATGCCCGGTCCGGTGGTGGTCGTAGCGGCCCTTCGCGGTAGAAGGCTTCACGCGCAGGATCTCGTCCAGCGCGGCGCCGTAGTTCTCCACCAACTTGCTCTCGTCGAACGACGCCTTGCCGATGACGAAGTGCAGGTTGGCCTGCTTGTCGACGCGGAAGTTGATCTTGCCGCCCTTGATGTCGTTGACCGCCTTGGTCACGTCGTTGGTGACGGTGCCGGTCTTCGGGTTCGGCATCAGACCGCGCGGCCCGAGGACGCGCGCGATGCGGCCGACCTTGGCCATCTGGTCCGGGGTGGCGATCGCGGCGTCGAACTCCAGCCAGCCGCCCTGGATCCGCTCGATCAGGTCCTCGGCGCCCACGGCGTCCGCGCCGGCGGCCTCGGCCTCGGCAGCCTTCTCACCCGCCGCGAACACGATGACGCGCGCGGTCTTGCCGGTGCCGTGCGGCAGGTTGACAGTGCCGCGCACCATCTGGTCGGCCTTGCGCGGGTCGACACCCAGCCGGACCGCGACCTCGACGGTGGCGTCCTGCTTGGTGGAGGAGGTCTCCTTGGCCAGTTTGGCCGCGGCCAGCGGGCTGTAGAGCGTCGCCCGGTCCACCTTCTCGGCGGCGGCGAGATAAGCCTTGCTTCGTTTTGCCATGTTGCGTCTGTTTCCTTAGTTAGTCATCAGATGTGGTTCGCGAGCCTGGCCGGCTCTCCCACACGGAGCCGAATCAACCCTCGACAGTGATGCCCATGGAACGGGCGGTGCCCGCGATGATCTTCGCGGCCTGGTCGATGTCGTTGGCGTTCAGGTCTTCCTGCTTGGTCTTGGCGATCTCGCGGACCTGGTCCATGGTGACCTTGGCGACCTTGGTCTTGTGCGGCTCGGCCGAACCCTTCTGCACGCCCGCGGCCTTGAGGAGCAGCCGGGCGGCGGGCGGGGTCTTCAGCTTGAAGTCGAACGAGCGGTCCTCGTAGACCGTGATCTCGACCGGCACGACGTTGCCGCGCTGCGACTCGGTCGCCGCGTTGTACGCCTTGCAGAACTCCATGATGTTGACGCCGTGCTGACCGAGCGCCGGACCCACGGGCGGGGCGGGGTTGGCCGCGCCTGCCTGGATCTGGAGCTTGATAAGCCCAGCGACCTTCTTTTTCTTCGGGGGCATCTTTCGTTTCCTTGGTTTGGTTTCTTGCGGGATTGCAAGTCTCGGAATTGGCGCCTTAGAGCTTCGACACCTGGTTGAACGCGAGCTCCACCGGGGTCTCCCGGCCGAAGATCGACACCAGCACCTTGAGCTTCTGGGCTTCGGCGTTGACCTCGCTGATGCTGGCGGGCAGCGTCGCGAAGGGGCCGTCCATGACGGTGACCGACTCGCCGACCTCGAAGTCCACCTCGATGGCGGGCTTGGCGGCGGTCAAGGCCGAGGTGTCGGAAGCCCCGGCGCCGCCCGCGGGCTTCTTCTTCTCGGCGACCGGCGCGGGCATGAGGAACTTGGCGACTTCGTCGACCGACAGCGGCGAGGGACGCGAGGTGGCGCCCACGAAACCGGTGACGCCGGGAGTGTTGCGGACCGCGCCCCACGACTCGTCGTTGAGCTCCATCCGGACCAGGATGTACCCCGGCAGCACCTTCCGGTTGACCATCTTACGCTGGCCGTTCTTGATCTCGGCGACCTCTTCGGTAGGCACCTCGACCTGGAAGATGTAGTCGCCGACGTCGAGGTTCTGCACACGCGTCTCGAGGTTCGCCTTGACCTTGTTCTCGTAGCCCGCATAGGAGTGGATCACGTACCACTGGCCGGGGGCGCGCCGCTGCGCGGCCTTGAACTCGGCGATCGGGTCGATCTCCGCGTCGGGACCGTCGCCTTCCTGCGCCTCGGGCGTCTCGGGAGCGACGGACGCGGCGTCCGTGTCCTCGGCAGCATCGGGAGCGGCACCGTCGAGCGCGGCGACGTCCTCCGTCGCTTCGCCCGCTCTCGTGTCGCTCTCGTTCTCAATGCCGTTTGTGCTCACCTGACACTCGCTTCCTGTGTCGTCACGTGCATCTGCCATGCCTTAACGGGACTCAGCCTCGAACAGGACCCGGCCCTGAAAGGGACCCAGCCTACAGAGACCCGGCCTCGAGCGGACCGGCACGCCGCGTGCACCGCCGGTCTAACCGAACAGCCAGGTCACTGCCTTGACGAAGGCATAGTCCAAACCGCTGATGTACGCCACCATGAAGGCCACGAACACCAAAACCACGATGGTATAGGTGACCATCTGCTTGCGGTTCGGCCAGATGACCTTGCGCAGCTCGGCCACCACTTCACGGACGAACTGGATGATCCGGGCGATCGGGTTGCCGCGGGGGGCGCGCTTGCCCGGCGCGTCCTTGGACGACCGACTCAGCGTGCCGGTGTCGCCACCGGAATCCGCACGGCTCGCGCGCCGCTCGCTCAGCCTGCTCGAGCGCTTGCCGCTGGGACGATTGGTCACGTCGGAGAAGCGATCGCCGTCGACCGCAACCGCGTCACCGTCACGCTCGCCCACGTCGATCATCTCCTCTTCGGTGTCCGATTCCTCGGCCGATCCGATTTCTCGGGGTGCAGGGGCGACAGGACTTGAACCTGCAACCTGCGGTTTTGGAGACCGCTGCTCTGCCAGTTGAGCTACGCCCC
>JABFVX010000385.1 GCA_013362555.1 Mycobacteriaceae bacterium | reverse complement strand
CCGAGCCCGCGCTCCCCGGCGCCGACAGCTCCGAACCCACCGACCCGGTCGGCGCCCGCTGACCCGACCTCCCGCGAGGAGCACCATGACCAACCGCAGAGCACTAGCGGCGGCCGCCGTCACTGTGCTCGCCGTCACCGGCATCACCGGCTGCGGCGGGCACCGCGGCGGCACGACTGCAGGCGCACACGCCGCGGGCGAGGTCACGTGCCGGATCAGCGCGCGCGCCCGGGTCGCGATCGCCACCGGCAATCAGACCGGGACGTTCTTCGGGTTCGGCTCGGCTATCGCCGAGCAGCTCAAGGCGGCTACCTCCGGAAGGTTCAAGGCGACCGCGATGACCACCGGCGGCTCGGCGCAGAACATCGAGTTGCTCACCAAGGCCAGGCCGCAATACGACGTGGCGATGGTGAACGCCGCCGACGCCGCGGACGCGCTGGCGGGCAAGGGATTGTTCGCGGGCCGACCAGCCGCCTTCGCGGCGCTGTCGCGGCTGCACACGACGTATGTGCACGTGATCGTGCGCAAGGACGCCGGGATCCGGTCCCTGACGGACCTGCGCGGCAAGCCGGTCGCCACCGGGGAACCCAAGTCCGGCACCGAGGAGAGCGTGAAGCGCGTCTTCGACGCCGCGGGAATGACGCTGTCGGACGTGCACGCGCAGCGGCTCAAGCCGGACGGCGCGGCCGACGAGCTGAAGACCGGCAAGGTGGCCGCGATGTTCTGGACCGCGGGCCTCGGCGGAGCGGCGGTGAAGGAGCTGTTCAGCACCGGTCGCGGCCAGTTCGGCTTTCTCGACGTCACCGACCTGCTGCCGAAGGCGAAGGCTGTCAACGCCGCCTTCGAGGCAGGGGTGATCCCCAAGTCCGTCTACGGCGCGGACGCCGACGCCGGCGCCCTCACGTTGACCAACTACCTGCTGGTGCGCACCGACTTCGACCCGAATCTGGCGTGCGTGCTCACCAAGACGCTGTTCGAGCGCAAGGACTCCATTGCCGCCGCCTCGGTCTCGGCGAAAGAACTCGACCTCGCCCACGCCCGCCACACCGCCCCGGTACCCCTCCATCCCGGCGCTGCCGCCGCCCTCGACAAACTCGGCGCTCCAGAATGACCCATGAGTTGCGCCTGGCGCACGTCATGGGTCGTTCTGGAGGGATTCGGGGCCCGATGAATTGACGAATTCATTACTACGCGCACGGCTACTCGGGTGCCACGATCGTGTCATGTCCGAATCTGTGTCTGTGCGCCTCGGCGAGCCGCGTCGATGAGTCGACCCACGCCCTGGCAAATCGCACCCCGCGCCGCCGAATCGAACGGCCGCGGCCTGAGCAAGACCCTTGCGGGCAAGGGATGGAGCGCTTTTCGGTCCGCTGTTCGCGGGCACGAAGGCTACGTGCTGGCGGCTGCGGCCGATGTCGCCACGTTCTGTCTGTTGTTTCGGCCCTGGCTCACCATCACCGGAGTGGACGGGACAGCGCGCTCCGACGCGTTCGGCACGGTCGAGGCCGACACGATGTACATGATGGCCTGGTCGCACGGCGGGCCGCCGACCGCGAACATCAGCGCTACCTGGGCCATCCTGGCCGCGGGCGCCATCGCGCTCACGGTCGCCGCGGTGGCGGTCAACCTCCGGAGGGGTTCGCGGGCGCTGGCGCGCGCGGCCGCCGTCTCCAGCATGGCCGTCCCCGTCTTCGTGCTCCTCGCCATGCGCCACCTCAGCGACAAGGGCCGGGAGATGTACGACATGACCGGGCGCGGATGGGATTCCGGCGGTCAGATCGGTTCGTGGATTCAATGGGCCGTGGGCAAGGGCGACTTGCTCGTCCCTGGCGTCCGCAGTTCTGCCTACGCCACCGCGAGCCTGACCTGGGTCGCCATCCTGGCCTGCATCGCCTCCATCGCCGGAGCCGTCGTCACGACCGCCGAGGGACTGCGCGGCGGCAGCCAGTGGCGCGCGCCGATCCTGCGAATCGTCGGCCGCAGGCGTCGCTACCTGCTGCCAGAATGACCCATGACGTGCGGTAGACGCACGTCATGGGTCGTTCTGGAAAGGATCTGCCGCGGTGTGGCGCGGCGCGACGGGCCGAGGGGCTGTGATAGGGCATACGGTGTGCCTGAGCCGGAGCGCAGTACTCGCCCACATACCGACTGGGTCGTATTCGGTGTCGCCGCGGCGCTGACGCTGGCTTTCGTCGGGTGGGGCGCGACGTCCACCGAGTCGCTGGAGCGAGCGTCTTCGCGGTTGCTGTCCGGGCTGATGCACAACGCGGGGTGGGCCTTCGTGCTGGCGGCGTCCGGGTTCGTGGTGTTCGCGCTGTGGTTGGCGCTGAGCCGGTACGGCCGCATCCCGCTCGGCGGCGTCGACGAGAAGCCGGAATTCAGCACCGTGTCGTGGGTGGCGATGATGTTCAGCGCGGGCATGGGCATCGGGCTGATGTTCTACGGCGTCAGTGAGCCGCTGGCGCACTACGCCGAACCGCCCCCGGGCACCGGCCCGACCAACCCCGGTGAGCGCATGACGACGGCGATGGCGACCACGCTGTTCCACTGGACGCTGCACCCCTGGGCGATCTATGCGGTAGTGGGACTCGCCATTGCGTACAGCACCTTCCGGCGGGGCCGCCGCAAGACGATCAGCGCCGTGTTCACCTCGCTGATCGGGCGGCGGGCCGCCGACGGCGCCGCGGGACGGCTGATCGACGTGCTCGCGATCATCGCGACCGTGTTCGGCTCGGCCGCCTCACTCGGGTTGGGCGCGCTGCAGATTCGTTCCGGCCTCGAGGTGCTGGGGTGGCTGACGGTGAGCACCGGCATGCTGGTCGGCATTATCGCGGTGCTCACCGCCGCCTTCGTGCTGTCGGCGGTGTCCGGGGTGGAGCGCGGGGTGCAGTGGCTGTCGAACATCAACATGGTGCTGGCGGCGGTCCTGGCGCTGTTCGTGTTCGTCGCGGGCCCGACCATCCTCATCCTGGATCTGCTGCCCACCTCGCTCGCGGGCTACCTCGGATCGCTCGCGCAGTTGGCCGGGCGCACCGAGGCCTCCGGCGGCGCGGGCACCGAGAAGTGGCTGTCCACCTGGACGGTCTTCTATTGGGCGTGGTGGATCTCCTGGACGCCGTTCGTCGGGATGTTCATTGCCCGGATCAGTCGGGGCCGCACCATCCGCCAGTTCGTCGGGGGCGTGATCCTCGTGCCAAGCACGGTCAGCCTGCTGTGGTTCGCCGTGTTCGGCGGCACGGCCATGCGATTGCGGAGCGAAGATGCGCTGCACGGCAAGAACACTCAGGAGGCGCAGCTGTTCGGGGTGCTCCACGAGTACCCGCTCGCAACCGTGAGCAGCCTGGTGGTGATGGCTCTGGTGGCGATCTTCTTCGTCTCCGGCGCGGACGCGGCCTCCATCGTGATGGGCACGCTGTCGCAGCGCGGTGCGCTGGAGCCGCGCCGAGCCGCGGTCGTGTTCTGGGGCGTGGTCACCGGCATGGTAGGCGCGATCATGCTGCTGGTGGGCAGTGGCGGCGGCGGGGCCCTCACCGGGTTGCAGAACCTCACCATCCTGGCCGCCGCGCCGTTCGTGCTGGTGATGATCGGCATGTGCTTGGCCCTGCTGCGCGACCTGCGCCGCGATCCCCTGATGCTGTTGGCCGAGCAGGCCAGCGAGGTCGTCGAACAGGCTGTCATCGAAGGCCACGAACGTTACGACGGCGACTTCGCCCTGCGCGTCGACCCGGCGCCGGACTCAACCTCGCCGGAATGACCCGTGACGTGCGTCAGACGCACGTCACGGGTCATTCCGGAAGTCGGTCAGGTCTCGTCGGGCTCGGAGTCTTCGGCTGGGCCGCCGCCGCGGAGCGTGTAGAGGACGGACTCGAGTTCGTCGGGCTTGATGAGGACGTCGCGGGCCTTGGAACCTTCGGAGGGGCCGACGATGCCGCGGGTCTCCATCAGGTCCATGAGCCTGCCCGCTTTGGCGAAGCCGACGCGCAGCTTGCGCTGCAGCATGGAGGTCGAGCCGAACTGCGAACTCACGACCAGCTCCACGGCCTGGGTGAACACGTCGAGGTCGTCGCCGATGTCGGGGTCGACGTCCTTGCGCTCCCCTGCCTTGGCGGTGGTGACGCCCTCGGTGTATTCCGGCTGCTGCTGGGTCTTGGTGAAGTCGACGACGGCGTGGATCTCCTCGTCGGAGATGAACGCGCCCTGCAGCCGCAGCGGTTTGCCCGCGCCCATCGGCAGGAACAGTCCGTCGCCCATGCCGATCAGCTTCTCTGCGCCCGGCTGGTCCAAGATGACGCGGGAGTCGGTCAGCGAGCTGGTGGCGAACGCCAGCCGGGACGGGACGTTGGTCTTGATCAAGCCGGTGACCACGTCCACGGACGGGCGCTGGGTGGCCAGCACCAGGTGAATGCCCGCCGCGCGAGCCTTCTGCGTGATGCGCACGATCGCGTCCTCGACGTCGCGCGGCGCGGTCATCATCAGGACGGCGAGCTCGTCGACTATCGCCAGGATGTACGGGTACGGCCGGTACACCCGCTCGCTGCCCAGCGGCGTCGTGATGTCGCCGGAGCGCACTTTCGAGTTGAAGTCATCGATGTGGCGCACCCGGCTGGCCTGCATGTCCTGGTATCGCTGCTCCATCTCCTCGACCAGCCACGTCAGCGCCGCGGCCGCCTTCTTGGGCTGGGTGATGATCGGGGTGATCAGGTGCGGAATGCCCTCGTAGGGGGTGAGTTCCACCATCTTCGGGTCGATCAGCACCATGCGCACCTCGTCCGGGGTGGCCCGGGTGAGCAGCGAAATCAGCATGGAGTTCACGAAACTCGACTTGCCGGAACCGGTGGAGCCCGCCACCAGCAGGTGCGGCATCTTCGCCAGGTTGGCGCAGATGTAGTTGCCCTCGATGTCCTTGCCGAGTCCGATCACCAACGGGTGATGGTCCTTTCGAGTGGACGGCGCGGACAGCACGTCCGACAGGCGGACCATCTCGCGGTCGGCGTTGGGCACCTCGATGCCGACCGCCGACTTGCCCGGGATCGGCGCGAGCAGCCGGACGTTCTCGGTGGCCACCGCGTAGGCGATGTTGCGCGCCAGCGCAGTGATCTTCTCGACCTTCACGCCGGGCCCGAGTTCCACCTCGTAGCGCGTGACCGTCGGGCCCCGCACGAACCCGGTGACCGCGGCGTCGATCTTGAACTGCTCCAGCACCTCGGTGATCGCCTCGATCATCGTGTCGTTGGCCTTGCTGCGCTTCTTCGGCGGATCACCTTTGAGCAGCAACGACATCGGCGGCAGCGTGTAGTCGCCCTCCACGACCCGGTCGGCGGCGAACTCGGGGTGCGGCAACAGGGCCTGCTCGGGTTCGGCCGCCACCTCCCGCACTTTCGGCGCGGCCTTCTTGCGCGGCTAGGGACCAGGCTTCGCGTCCTCCAGCGGCGGCGCGAGCACCTCGGTGGCGCCGTCGAACTCGTCGGTCGGGTAGTTCTCCTCGGGGGTGCAGTGGCGCGGCACGTCGGCGCCGTCCCGGCCGAAGCGCTGGTCCCACTCGGTGTAACCGTTCGGGTCGGCGTCAACCAGTCCGAGGTAGGCGCGCACGCGGTGCGGAATCTCCCGGACGGTGGTGCCGGTCAGCAGCAGCACGCCGAACGCGAACACCAGCAGCAACAATGGCGCCGACAGAAAGGCCGTGACGCCCGCGGTGAGCGGGCCGCCCGCGACGAAGCCGAGGAACCCGCCCGCGCGCGACCAGCCGTCCACGCCGTCCGGCAGGCCCGCGGCGATGTGCCACAGTCCGGTCAGCGCCAACGTGACCAGCAGCGAGCCCAGTACCAGCCGCGGCCGGATGTCGGGGCGAGGTTCGGTGCGCATCAACACCACGGCGATGATCGCGCCCACCGGCGGCAACAGCAGCGCCACCGCGCCGCACACCGCGCGCACCAACTCGTCCAGGCCGCGCCCGACCGGGCCGCCCGCGGTGAACCAGGTCGCCGCGACCAGCAGCACGCTGATCGCCAACAGGCCCAGCGCAATTCCGTCGCGGCGGTGGCCGTGCTCGATCTCGCCTGCTCGGCCGACGGTGCGGGTGGTCGCCCCCACGCCCCGGGCGGCC
>JABFVX010000361.1 GCA_013362555.1 Mycobacteriaceae bacterium | reverse complement strand
GATGTGCGCCGAGCGCACGTCGCGGGTCGTTCTGGATTACGAAAGGCGTCGAGGTCGCTCAGGCAACGGCCTCGACGCTCTGGGATTTAAGCATCAGGAACGCATGCTCCTCGGTACCCGGCAGCAACGCGGGCTGGAAGGCGCGGCCGTTCCAGACCATCGCCCAGCGGCGCGTGTCGCTGCCGCCGTGGCCGCGCCAGCGGCCGACCCAGATTGCGTCGCCCATGCCCCGGCGCCGGATCAACTCCTGCACCAGGCCCAGGTTGTGGTCCGTGACCGAGGCCAGCTCGCCGTGTACGGCGCCCGACAGTCGTACGGCGCCGTCCCATGTGTCTTGCAGAGACGAAAGCACGAAACTCCCGGCCGCTATTGAGGTTTCCACCATTTTCCGCCGCCTTTCGTGCCGACGTCGATCCCCGGCCGCCCGACCGCGGCCGTATTAGCCACGTACCCAAGGCAACCCGGCGGCATGCATTAATGTGGCGCAGATCACATTAATGCAGAATTGAAATCACTCCACGGCGACAGATTCGGCAGGTCGGCGCAGCTCCTGGCGGTACCGGCGGACGCCGATGACGGTGGCGGCGATCAAGCCGACGACCATCGTGCCGAGCACCCCCGGCAGCACCCCCGGGATGTTCTGCAAGTAGTGGCCCGCGTAGAAGCCGACCAGCAGCAGCACCGGCGCCCACAGCACCGCGCCGAGCGTGCTCGCGACGGTGTAGGTGCGGTGGTTCATCCCGGCCGCGCCCGCCACCATCGGGCACAGCGTGCGCACCCACGGGATCCACCGGGACAGCAACACGGCGAGGAAGCCGTGCGTGTGCAGCCGCTCGGCCACCTTTCTGAGGTTCTCGGCATTGAGGTACTTGCCGTCCTTGCGGGCGACCAGCCGGTCCCCGGTACGTTTTCCGATCACGTAGCCGACCTGGTTGCCCGCGACGGCAGCGATCATCGCTCCCGCCGAGAGGGCCCAGATGTGCATGTGGGCCTGGGTGGTGGAGCCGGACGCGAGCACCATGCCTGCGGTGATGAGCAGTGAGTCCCCGGGCAGGAACAAGCCGATGATCAGGGCGCATTCGAGGAAGACGAACGTCACTACGATCAGCCACACCACCGCCGGGCCCGCAGTGCCCAGATCAATCGAGTAGGGCGTGTTCGGCACTGCTCAGCGGCCCCGGTCGGTCACGAGCTCGGCCGAGTCGCGGGCGCGCCGCGCGGCCAGCCACCGCTGCCCGGCGTGCAGCAGCGCGGGCAGCACCGACAGCAGCACGATGAGCAGGAAGATCGCGTCCACGTGCTTCTTGATGAAATCCACGTTGCCGAGGAAGTAGCCCAGCGTCGTCACGCCCGCGCCCCACAGGATGCCGCCGACGACGTCGAAGGCGAGGAAGCGCGAGTAGGTCATCTTCGACACGCCGGCCAGGACCGGCATGAAGGTGCGCACGATGGGCACGAACCTGGCCAGGATGATGGTCTTCGGGCCGTACTTCTCGAAGAACTCGTGGGTTTCGGTGACGTAGCGCTGCTTGAAGAAGCGCCCGTCCTCCTTGTGGAACAGCGCGGGACCGATGGCCCGGCCGATCCAGTACGAGCACTGGTCGCCCAGGATCGCCGCGAGCGGCACGAGCACCAGCAGCGCCCAGATGTTGACCGGCGGGTGTGTCCCCGCGGCGAGCAGTCCGCCGGTGAACAGCAGCGAGTCGCCGGGCAGGATCGGGAACAGCAGCCCGGTCTCGATGAACACCAGAGCCAGAATGCCCGGCAGCACAGCGTGCTTGAGCCAGGTGTCCTGTAACAGGTACATCGGGTCGAGCAGATGCGGCGCAGCCAGCGTCGTCACGGTATCGGCGGAGTGCACGAGTTCCAGCACGGCGACCACAGTACCGGTGGTGGCTGTGAGCATTCCCAGAACCTCTATGGTGAGAGCCACACACACCGCGGAGTGAGCTCGGGGCCGCAGGCGGCGCCGAAGTGCTGCCACGAAGCCCCGGCGAGCGCCGCACGTCCGATTGAGTCTCACCATGGAGGTTTAACCCGTGCCAATCGCAACTCCGGAGGTCTACGCCGAGATGCTCGCGCGGGCGAAAGAGCACTCCTTTGCCTTCCCCGCGATCAACTGCACCTCCTCGGAGACCATCAACGCCGCCATCAAAGGCTTCGCCGACGCCGGCAGCGACGGCATCATCCAGTTCTCGACCGGCGGAGCGGAGTTCGGGTCCGGTCTCGGCGTGAAGGACATGGTGACCGGGTCGGTTGCGCTAGCCGAGTTCGCCCACGTCGTCGCGGCCAAGTACGACGTCACCATCGCACTGCACACCGACCACTGCCCGAAGGACAAGCTCGACGGGTTCGTGCGCCCGCTGATCGCCCTGTCGCAGGAGCGGGTGAACAAGGGCCAGAACCCGCTGTTCCAGTCGCACATGTGGGACGGCTCGGCCATCCCGATCGACGAGAACCTGCAGATCGCGCAGGAGCTGCTCAAGGCCACCGCGGCCGCGAACATCATTCTCGAGGTGGAGATCGGCGTCGTCGGCGGCGAGGAGGACGGCGTCGAGGCGGAGATCAACGAGAAGCTCTACACCTCGCCCGAAGACTTCATCAAGACCGTCGACGCGCTCGGCACCGGGGAGAACGGCAAGTACATCCTGGCCGCGACGTTCGGCAACGTGCACGGCGTGTACAAGCCGGGCAATGTGGTGCTCAAGCCGGAGGTGCTGGCCGAGGGCCAGCGGGTCGCGTCGGAGAAGCTGGGCCTGCCTGCCGGATCCAAGCCGTTCGACTTCGTCTTCCACGGCGGTTCCGGCTCGCTGAAGTCCGAGATCGAGGCCGCGCTGCAGTACGGCGTGATCAAGATGAACGTCGACACCGACACCCAGTACGCCTTCACCCGCCCGGTGGCGGCGCACATGTTCGCCAACTACGACGGAGTCCTGAAGATCGACGGCGAAGTGGGCAACAAGAAGGCCTACGACCCGCGCAGCTACCTCAAGAAGGCCGAGGCGAACATGACCGCCCGCGTCGTCGAGGCCTGCCGGGACCTCCGGTCCGCTGCTCGCTCCGTCTCCGCGAGCTAACCGCACATCCCAGAACGACCCGTGAGTTGCGTTGGGCGCAATCCACGGGTCGTTCTGGTTGATCGGGTGGCGACTAGGGGGCGTCGGTAACGGTCCAACCCTCGTTGGTCTCCTGGAGGTTGAAGTTGCGGGCCGCCTTCTTCTCCGGCTTGTCCGGGGTGTAGGCGGTGACTTGGGCGATCGCCGTCTTGCCGGTGACCTGGACCGCGTCGACGCTGTCGACGACCGGGATGGTCTTCTGCTTGACCGCGGTGCGGTAGACGTCGGCGAATTCGCGGTCGGACAGCGACTTGTAGAACGTCGCCAAGTTGCCGGAGGTCACGGTGCGCAGCGTCGCCAGGTCGCCGGTCGACAATGCCTTGACGTAGGCGTTGATGGCATTGGTGACCTGGGTTTCGGGCGAGCCTGCCGTGGCGCTGCGGTCGTGCGCGACGAGCGCGATGACGAGCGCCGCGACCGCCGCTGCCGCTGCCGCCGCGCCGAAGTACCACTTGCGTCGGCCGGTGTCGCCTGCTGGGCCCGCCGCCTCGATGCGCACCGGGGTGGCGGGGATCCGCGTGGTGGGCGGCTCGGTGACGGCAGGTTCGGGCGGCGCGGCGACCGGAGTCGTCTTCGCCTCGGCGGCAACAGGTTCGGGCTTGGCCGCGGCGACCGTGGGAATGGCGACGGTTTCGGCGTCGGCCGCCGGGGTCGGAGCCGCCGCGACGGCGGGGTTCTCCGCCTTGGCCGGCTTCACGGCTTTGGCGGGCTTGCGGGCCTTCGCGGGCTTGTCGACCTTCGGGATGGCCACGGTCGCCGGCTCGTCCGGCGTCGCGGCGATCGGGATCGCCACCGTTTCGGCCTCCGCCGCCGCGGGCGGGTCCGGCGTCTCCGCGGTCGGGGCGCCCGCTGCCTCGGCGTCCGGCGTCGGGCCGGGCTTGTCGGCCTGCGCGGTCTTCGCCGTTTCCGATTCCTGCTGTTCGGGCTCGTCGCTGTGGTCGACGCTGTCCCGGTCGCTCATCGAACCCTCCCATTCGTCAAGACTGAATTTGCTCAGGGCAGCGTACCCAGCACTGACCAGTTCCGTGCAGAATGCAGCCATGACTTCGTTCGGAGATTTGCTCGGCCCCCAGCCCGTACTGCTGCCCGCGTTCGAGGACGCGGAGCAGCAGTTGCACGACGGCGTCGATCCGGCGCAGGTGGCGGCAGATCATCCCACGGCGTCGATCGCCTGGGCGCGGCTGGCGGAACGGGCGCTGTCCGAGGGGCAGACCATCCAGGCATACGCCTTCGCGCGCACCGGATATCACCGCGGCCTCGACTTGCTGCGCCGCAACGGCTGGAAGGGCTTCGGCCCGGTGCCGTGGAGCCACGAGCCCAACCGCGGTTTCCTGGCCTGTGTCGCCGCCTTGGCGACCGCGGCCAAGACCATCGGCGAAACCGACGAGCACGCGCGCTGCCTGGACCTATTGGAGGATTGCGATCCCCGCGCGGCGGCGGAACTTGGCGTCGAATAGGCGCAGCCTGCGCCGCGGCGGCGGCAACAGGTTCGCGGGCAGCTTGACCAGGCTGCGGATTTCGGCCTTGCCGATCGCGCAGTGCTCGCTCGCCGCGGGCATCGCGTGGTTCGTCGCGCACCAGCTGATCGGGCACGTCGTGCCGTTCTTCGCGCCGACCGCGGCGGTCACGACCATTGGGATCTCGCTGGGCGGGCGGTTGCGGCGAGCGGTGGAGCTGGTGGTCGGCGCCACTGTCGGCGTAGGGGTGGGCGACCTGTTCATCCGCATGGTCGGCACCGGGTCGTGGCAGATCGCGCTGGTGGTCGCGGTGGCCATGGCGACGGCCGTGTTGCTCAACGGCGGTGCGGCGGTAGCGATGCAGGCGGCGAGCTCGGCGGTGCTGATCGCGGTGCTGCTGCCGCAGGGCAGCACCGCGCCGGGCGACCGGATGGTCGACGCGCTGGTCGGCGGGCTGGTCGGCATCGCGGTGGTGGCGACGATCCCGGGGAACCCGGTGCAGCGCACGCGCCGCCAGGCCGGGGAAATCCTGTCGATCGCGGCGTCGGCGCTGCGCGACTGCGCCGACGGACTGCTCGAACAGGACGCCGGTCCGATCCGCGCGGCGCTGGAACGGGCCAGAGGCACCCAGTCCAAGCTGGACGCGCTGCGCGGGTTCGTGGCGGGGGAGCAGGAGTTGGCACGAGTATCGCCGCTGTACTGGAATTCGCGGCGCAGGTTGCAGCGGCTGGCGGTCATCGCGGACCCGCTCGACAACGCGATCCGCAACATCCGCGTGCTGCTGCGCCGGGCACTGACGCTGGTGCGCGACGACGAGATCCTGAATCCCGGCATCATTGCCGAGATCCGCACCCTCGCCGACGCGGTCGACGTGCTGCGCACGATGGTCCTCGCCGATCCGGGCCAGGACCCGACCCCGGAAACGGCCCAGGCCGCGCTGCGGAAGGTGGCCCAGGGCGCCACTCCGGACATGGTGGCCGACGCGGGCCTGTCCGCGCACGTGGTCTTCGCCCAACTGCGCTCCGCCACGGTCGATCTGCTCCAGGTGGCGGGCACCGACCGCCTCTCGGCCATGTCGTGGCTGCCTCCTACGGTGAACCACCCCTACGTCAAGCCCGCGTGACCCCTGGCCCGAAGGCGTCCTTCATTCAAACAGTTTTAATGAAGGACGCCTTCAGGGCGCATTTTGTTCTATGATCGGCCGCGATTCCGGTACGGCAGGCACATATGGGGAGCGTCTTGTGAAGAAGAACTTGGCCCGAGTGGGTTTTGCGGCGGCCGCGGTAGCGGCGGCCTTTGCGGTCGGCGGCGCCACCCAGGCGTCGGCCATCTCGGTGACGCCATATCCGGACGGCACCGTGCAGTACAACCCGAGCGGCGGCGAATGGTGGGCCTGCGCCTCCGGCAGCCTCGCCGCGCCGTATGTCGCGCTACAGGCCCCGCAGACCGGCCCCGCGCCGCAGTTCGCCCGCTTCACCCCGGGCATTGACGTCGCGGTCGCCTGTTGGGGCACACAGACCAAACACCAGGGATTC
>JABFVX010000148.1 GCA_013362555.1 Mycobacteriaceae bacterium | reverse complement strand
ATCACAGATTGGCCCTGCCGTCGCGATCAACACCCGATGCGCCCACATCACCCCTGAAGACACTTGCTGGGCATCAAAAAAGGACCTCCAAAATGAAGGCCCTTCTTCTATATGTCCGATTTTGTGGAGCTGGCAACGGCCTACTTGAACCCATCACCCCAGCTCAGCACCCACGCAAACCGGCTCCCCGACCTGGCATCCCGACCCAACCAAATCCTGACCCCCACCCGACGACCACCTGCCTCAGCACGGGCACTACTTGGGCTCTGAGCCGTCGCCTGACCGAAGCAACAAGAGCTGCAATCATCGCCGACTACCAAGCCGGAACCCGCCAACAAGCCCTCGCCGACCGCCACGGCATCAGCCTCTCCAGCATCAAACGCTTGATCCGCGCCTCCCGTTGATCTACTCGACCGCCGATAGCGATGCGATCTTGCAGGTGCGGCAGCCGTCGACCATCGCGACGGCTCGAGCGCGGAAATCGCGCTCAACAGCCTTAATCGGCCCGAAGGCGAGCGGCACCTGGAGGTGGAACAAGGCATCGCAGCAGCAGTACCCGATGCCCTCGTCCTGGCAGTGCCACGCTCGCGCTCGCCGGCCAAGTACGCGGTGGCAATCTCCCGAACCCGCCGCTCGAATACCGCTTTCAACGGCTCGATCTGCTGAGTCCTCACATTCCGGGCATCGTCCGAAGGTTAGGCGAATCTGGAGAATCTGGAGCCTGCCGGATGAAGTCGTTGCGGTCGATCCATCCTTTGCCCTCGGCTGCGATGCCTTCAAGAATCTGTTGGGCATGCCAAAATCCGGCAGCGCTGAGGTTCATCTCAAGGAAATACTCGGGCAGCTCGCTCACGTCTGAGTTGCTTCGGACGGCAGGCGGCCGCATGATCTCGGCTGCGGTGACGTTGATGGTCCGGGCCGGGCCGTTGGTCAACGTCACGCTCAGAGCGCGCCCGTTGTCGGCGTGTTCGACCACGTACACCGAGGACAGGGCGTCGAACCGATAATTGTTGCGCTCCTGACCCGGGAACACGATGTGTTCGAAGTCGAGTTGAGCGAGGACTTCGCGGACCCCGTCCTCGGTGATCAGGAAGACCCGCAGGTCATACCGCGAGTAGCGCCAGGTGCTGCGGCTCGTGCGTCCTGCCCGCGTCTGGGCGGCCGGGCCCGGCAGCACCGCGTGCGCGATGACATCACGCCAGGAGAGCCGGTAGGTCCGCAGCGCCTCGTCGATGAGCACCGTCTTGTCGTAGTACAGCCAGGTCTCCATTTCCCGGTCAGTCGGCCGGATCGAATCCAATTTGCCCTTCCAACGCCGATAGGCGGCAGTCCTTCGGGCCAGACGGGCCTCGTATTCGGTGGTGTCGTCGTCGAAGCGGCGCTGTTCTGCCACGTTGCGATGCCAGCGCCATGCGGTGTAGGGGCCGCCGAAGGCGAGACCGACGATGGTGAGGGCAATGGCGAACGGCTCGGCCGGCACGGCAGCGGCGACGGCGTATCCCGTGCAGGCGAGCATGGCCGTCAGTCCCAGCAGGCATCGGTTCCGGGTGCGGGCGGATACCGCGAACCGCTGGTGGTGGTCGAAGAGGGTGCCGTTCATCCATCGGTCTCGGACGTCTTGCGCGAGAAACCCGATCAGCCACTTGACGCGCTCGTGCGGGACCGACTGCTCGCGGTAGATGTGGGTGATCTCGCGCCGGAGGCGATCGCGGACGCCGACGGTATGGGCCAGCCAGTCGTCGACTTCCCAGCCGGGTGGCCGGTACTTGCCGAAATATCGATCGAAGGAGAGGCTGACCTTTCGCGCGAAGCCCTTCCCTCGAGGGTGTCCACTCATAGCGTTCGCGCTGTTGCGCTCGTCTTCCAGCCGGATGCGTTCGACGCGGTAGCGCCATTCGAACGCCTCGGGGATGCCGATGTAGCCCGCGGCCCCGGCAGCTATGAACGCGAGCAGCGCCGCCACTTCGATGTTCGTCAGCAGCGTCCAGAACAGGTACCCGGCGGCGACGGCCGCCGCTGCGCTTCCCGCGACCACTGGTGTCCAATCGGCCGGCTGGATCGGGTCCGGTTCGAGCGCGCGAGCGCGAACGGGTTCGGGATGGAAATAGGCCCATACGCGATGTGCGCGGTCCCCGCTGAACCGCCCCTTTCGGGCGCGGTCGCGGGTGTCGGTCCAGAGCTTGTCCTTGGTCGCTCCGGAGAGGACGAACTCGAGATGGCGCTGCGTGAGCTCGAGGAGTTCCGCGTCCATGCTCAGGATCCGTTTCTCGACCATGTCGTGGGACTCTCGGTCGTGGTCAGTGTGCTCTCGGTGAAGCAAAGCGATGAGCTCGACGAATGCCTCCAGTGCGTTGCGGTACTTGTCTTCGGGGAAGCCGTCGAGCTCGCCGGCGAGGGCGTCTAGGCGACTGCGTTCGACACGGTCGAGGTCGCGGTAGGAGCGTTTGCTGAACATGGCGTGCACCCAGTAGAACCGGGACCTGGAATTGCGGTAGCCGCGCATGATCGCGTTGCTGATCTTCTTCTCGGCGTGGATCGGCACGCCTTCTTCGAGCGCCTGCAGGCCGCGCTCGAACTCCTGTTCCGGGTCCAGGTCCACGTTCATGTAGACGGTGGCATTGTGGATGACCTGGCCCTGGATGGCCACGGTCTGGGCGGTGTTGGTGACGTGGGACGAGGCAGGCGGTTGAGGGGCGTGGGGTGTCATGACAGCGCATTCACCCCTGCCATGACCAGGCTGATTTTGGCAGCGATCTCGGTGAGCTCGCCGAGGAGACCGCCGAGCCGCTTCAGCGCGAAGAGTGCCTCTTTGCGGCCTTGACGGTCGGGTTCGCGCAGTGCGCCTTCGGCGGTGTCGATCTCTTCAATCGCCGCAACGTAGAGGTCGTCGTCGACGTCGCCACTGGCGTGGACGCGGTCTAGTTGCGTTAGCAGATCGGTAATCACCGCGAACAGGTCGCCAGGGCGCTCCGTGGACGGCGCGGCGCTCATCCAGACCGTCGAGTTGGAGACCTGTCCGGCTTGGATGCCGACCGAGCCTGTGGCGTGGTTGTGGACGGTGACCTGCCCGGCCGAATCTGCAGCACCCTGCTCGTGCTTGTTCATCAGGTGTTCCTCTCGATCGTTGCACAATGCCTCCGCCAGGCTCACGGCGAACGCGGCGGCGTGCTGTGCGGCTCGCGGCTGCGACCGCGCGTCGTCCTCGGTGTTCTTGGTGCCGTCCGACATGTCGCTGATACCGCGGATGATGCCGACCATGACGTTGTTGAGGTGTCCGGCGTGGGCGACCCCGGCGGCTTCCATCTCGATGGCGATCGCGTCGTTGTAGTGCTCGCGGATGTGGAGCGCTTCCCGTGACCGGTCCGAGTTCTTGAGGATTTCGCCGGCGGCGATCGCCCCGAAGCGGACCTCCGGTTCGCCAGCGTCGGACGGGAGCCGCTTGCGCCAGTCGCCAGCCCGGTCGAGTGCGTGAGCGATCTGGCTGACCTCATGCGGGGCTTCCCAGGCGCGCGGTCTCGCTTTGAGACCGTCGTGCTCACTGGTGCCACCCTGGTAGGAGTAGACGCGTTCGGCTACGACGATGTCACCGAGGCCGGGTTTGCTCCAGAGCGAACCAGCGATCCCCGAGAACAGGACTGCGCAGGGCGCGAACTCCTGAATGGCCCGCTCGGCTATCACCGCCGAGGAATGGTTACCGACATTCGCGAGCGCCAGGGCGATGCGACATGTAGTGCCGTGGAGGGTGCCGATCTCGAAGCGCGTCCCCGCTGTGTGGCGGTACGGATCGATGTCGTCGAGATGGCGCCGGACCGCGTTGTACTCGATGTCGGTGGCCGTCAAGACCACCACTGTGTCGGTCATTCGACCTCCTCGGGCCGGGATGGGACTTCGGGTCGTGTGATCGGGGGAAGCAATGCGGTGGCGGGCCCGGCCCGGAACATCCGCGCGGGTCGTCCTCGGGTCACTGCGCGATTGGATCCAGCCGGTTCGATGAATCCGGGGACCCGCTGGACCTTGCGGTAAAAGTTGCGCTCGTCCATGCGGACGTCCCAGACGGCCTCATAGACGCGCTGCAACTCGGCGATCGTGAACGTCGCACCGCAGAACGCGGTCGCCAGGGGCGTGTGCTCGAGCTTGGACCTGGCGCGCTCGACCGCGTCGCTCACGATCTGCAAGTGGTCGAACGCGAGTGGCACCGAGCCCGAGAGCACCTGCTCGACTGGGGTCCATGACGCGCCGGCGGCGTCGGTTCCCGCAACGGGCTCGGGAAGCGCCGGTGTGATCGCCAGATAGGCCACGGAGAGCACGCGCCCTCGAGGGTCGCGTCCAGGCGCTCCGTACGCGCCGAGTTGCTCAAGATGGAACCGCGAGCCATCGAGGTCGGCTTCTTCTTTGAGCTCCCGCAGCGCGGCGTCGAACAAGTCCTCGCCCTCGTGGTTGAGGAACCCACCCGGGAGTGCCTGCCGGCCTTGGAAGGGCTCGATGCCCCGTTCGACCAGCAGCACATGGAACACCGACCCGCGCAAGGTCAAGATGACCAGGTCGACCGCCACGAGCAGCGCTGGGGGCTCCCACTCGGATGCTGTGTCCGCCATACATCACTCCATTACTGTCATATTGACAGTAATGCTAGGCCAAGGCGCACGTGAAATCAACTCCCCGAAAGGTGGAATCAGGAGCGCTGGAACGCGACGCCGCGCCTCCGGCTTACTGCCGGGAAGCCGACCGCGTCGAGTCCGGTGCGGTGGCGCCTTCGAGGCGGTCGGCGGGCGAGATGCGCGAATTTGAGACCTAGATCGGCTGCAGGCCATACGCTCACCGCGGAACACCTATGCGCGGCAGTGCGAACCAGAAGGAGAACAGAACATGACGGTGTCTCGAATGCGGTGGCGGACGGCAGCATGCGCGGCAGGGGTGGGCCTGGCGCTCGTGTTCGTATCGCCGGGGTTCGCTCGAGCCGATGATGACTTTGCGCGGCTCCTGCAGCTCAGCCCTGATACGACGGCGCAGGAACTCGAAGACAGCGCGCGAGCGTACGCACAGTCCGCAGGAATCACGTATGCGGAAGCCCTCGCCTTGGCCCGTGCCGGCGCGGAGGCGAACCTCATCGAAAGCAGCGGCGGCTCCTGCGACACTCCCGAAAAGATCATCGGCAACGCGGAACTCCGAGGCGACGTGTTCTACTCCTCCTCCACTCACGGCATTGACCACGGCCATGTCGGCCTCTACTCGCAGATCGACCAGATCACCGAGGCTCCCGGGGTCGGGAAGAGGAGCGGTACGTTCAGCGCGACCGGACGGACGTACTGCACCGGAATCGAGAAAATGCACGTCGACACGAGCAGTGCGTACCGTGGCAAAGCCGCCGACTTCGCGGAGACCAAGCTGGTAGGGAAGTCGTACGGCGGATTCCTGTTCAACAAGGACGACAGTCTCGACGACCTGAACTGTTCGGAGCTGGTCTGGAAGGCATACATGTTCGGCCCCGAGGTCGATCTGGACGCTGGGGAACCTACAGCGGTGTACCCCCTCGACATCAAGAACTCGAAGCTGACCGACACGTACAAAACGATCACCTGACACCGGTGCGTTTCGCTGCGGCCACCGCCCGATCTGCTGGTTACGATCAATGCCGTGTCGACCGCAACTACGCGGGTCAGCCGCTCGCTCGGAGCCGTGGCCGCCGCCGCCATCGCCCTCACCACCGCTTGTTCGCAGCCGTTCGATGAGGACACCGTGTTCGAGCAGGCCGTATTGGAGACAACCGAAGCGAAGCTCGGCGACACCGTCTTCGCATTCACCGTCGGTCCTTCAAATGATGAGATGGGCGCATCGTTCGACGCTTCTGATCACCCCAGCTACGTTGTCCTCGTCGACGCTGAAGGTAACGTCGCCACGATTGCGACGGCGCCAATGGACCTGGCCTCGCTCGCATGGAACGAACATGGCCTGTCCTTCGCCGACGACGAACGCGACTACCGCCTTGACGCCAGAGGCCTCGCCGCAGTCGTCAACCCGAAGTCCTTCTGGCAGAACCTCATGTTCGCGCTCGAAACTGGTGAGAAAGTCGGTGTGTTCAACGACGGGCACACCGAAGGCGGTTACGCCAACCAGGTCGCCG
>JABFVX010000521.1 GCA_013362555.1 Mycobacteriaceae bacterium | reverse complement strand
ACGTGCGCTGGGCGCACGTGATGGGTCACTCTGGAAAAGGGGTAGTCGGGAGCCGGGGCTATTGAGGGGTGACGTGGGTGCGGCTCTCCACTTTCTGGATGGCCGCGGTGATCTTCGGGGCGTGGTCCTCGTCGTCGATGCCCAGTTGTTTGGCCATCGCCTGGAGGCGGATGGTCTCGTTGATCGCGTTGTCGTCTTGTTCGAACGAGGTGTAGTAGCCGTCGGGGCCGACCGAGCCGGTGCCTTTGCGGATGACCGTCCAGTCGAGCCCGATGTCGTACATCTGGACGAAAGGGGTCTTGTTGTTACGCCAGTCCACCGACACGGTGTGGAGGAAATTGTAGTTGTAGCTCATCGCGGTGTAGGCCGCGTCGCAGGCGTCCTCGAGTTCGTCGTAGGCCGCCGCGAGCCAGTCCATCTGGCGCTGCTCCAGGTGGATGCGGTCGTTGGCGGCGTTCTTCGCGCCGTCGGACCAGTCCATCGCGCTGATGTGGTAGGCGAGGGAGCTCGACAGCTGCGGAATCAGCGTCGCCATCTTCCGCGCGACGAAACTGGTCTGGCTCAAGTAGGTGATGTCCCACTTGAGGATCTCTTCCCGATTCGGTGACGGCATGCTCAGAGCCCCGAATTCAGAGGATTGAGTTTGACGAGGCTCTCGGCGACCGCGGCGTCCGTGCCTTGATAGCCCTTGGCCGAGTCGCGCAGCAGGGTCGCGATCTTCTCGAACCGCTGCGTCAACACCGTCTTCGCATTCGTGTGCATCGCCTCGGCGGCCCCCACCGCTTTCGACACGGCGAACCCGCTCTGCTCGGTGATCTTCTCGTTCAGGTCCAACGCGGGCGCGATGGACGGCTGCCCCAGATCCGCGACGATCAGATCGATGTTCTTGGCTGCTTCCCGCAGATCAGAGGGCTCAACTCGCCCCATGTCCCCACCTTCCCCGATGTCGGGGCACCACACCGATACCCCAACTCGGAAGCTACCACAAGCCTTCGGAACCGAGGAGAACCCGGGTAGCCGGGCTGCAAACCCTCCAGGATGAGCCGTGACGTGCGCCGGGCGCACGTCACGGGTCATCCTGGAGGTTCACGCGCTGGCGACTCGCCGGTAGCGGAGCAGGGACAACGGGACGAAAACCGTGAGGATCACCACGGAGCACGCGGTGGCGTACAGCACGGCATGGTGGGCGGGCCAGCCTGCGGGATCGCCGAACGCGGGCGGAGAAGCCGTGTTGTGGAACAGCTTTCGACCCGCGGCCGACACCGCGGTGATGGGGTTCCACTCGGCGACGGTGCGCAGCGGGCCCGGCAGCGATTGCGCCGAGATGAAGGCCGAAGAGATGAACGTCAGCGGAAACAGCCAGATCAGGCCCGCACTCTGGGCCACCTCCACGCTGCGGGACGCCAGTCCGGTGTAGGCGCCCACCCACGACAGTGCGAAGGCGAACAGGAGCACCACCGCGAACGCCAGCACCGCCTCGGCCACGCTGCCTCGGATGCGCCAGCCCACCACGTACCCGCAGCCCACCATCACCGCCAGGCTCACCACGCTGACCAGCAGATCCGACAGAGTGCGGCCGAACAGAACCGCCATCCGCGACATCGGCAGCGTGCGAAAGCGGTCGATGATGCCGGTGTGCAGGTCGCCGGCCAGCCCGACCGTGGTGAACGCGGCATTGAAGGCCACGGTCTGGGCGAAGATGCCCGCGAGCAGGAACTCCCGATACGCCGCGCCGCCGAGCGAAGCCCCGAAGACGTAGGCGAACAGGAACACGAACATCAGCGGCTGTACGGTCGCGGTGACCAGCAGCGTAGGCACCCGCACGATGTGCACCACGTTGCGCCAGGCCACGATGGCCCCGTCGCGCAGCGGCCTGACGAACGGGCTCGGATACCACTGCGCCGCAGCCGATTCCGGCCGGGCATCGGCGATGTAGGTCACGGTGGCGTCGGTCATGAGGTGAGCACCTCGATCTGCCGGCGCGGAGAGCGGACGGCTTCGGGCCGGTCGCACAGGCGGTCGGCGGCGGGCAGGGTGATTTCGGTGGTCGACTTCTCGGTCAGGGTGAAGAACACCTCGTCGAGGCTCGGCCGGTGCACGCAGGCGTCGGCGACGCCGATGTGCTCCTGGTCCAGCCGGTGCAGAACCGCGACAAGGGTTTTGGAGCCGTCGGCCACCGCGACCGTGACGTCGAGGGTGTCGTCGCCCTCCCAGCGCGGCGAGTCGACGCCGGTCCGAGCCAGAACCGCCATCGCGGCCGGAACGTCGGCCAGATCGGTCAGCGTGACGGTGAGCCGCTCCCCCCCGATGGTCGACTTCAGCTCCGCCGGAGTGCCGTTCGCGATCACCGTGCCGTGGTCGATCACCGCGATCGAATCGGCCAGCCGATCGGCCTCCTCCAAATACTGCGTCGTGAGCAGCACGCTGGAGCCGTCGGCCACCAGATCCGTTATGACCTGCCACATTTCGGCCCGCGCCCGCGGGTCCAGGCCGGTGGTCGGCTCGTCCAGAACGACGACGCGCGGCCGGGACACCAACGCGCCCGCCAAGTCCAGCCTGCGTCGCATACCGCCGGAATAGGTTCCGGCGCGGGCGTTGCGGGCCGCCTCCAAGCCGAACGCGGCCAGCAGCTCGTCGGCCCGTTCGGCGGCGCGGCGGCGCGGCATGCCGTACAACCGCGCCACCATCCGCAGGTTCTCGAAGCCGGTCAGCTGCTCGTCGACCGCGGCATACTGGCCGGACAGGCCGAGCCGCCTGCGCGCGCCCATCGGATCGGCGCACACGTCCACGCCTGCGACCCGGACGCGGCCCGCGGTCGGACGCAGCAGCGTCGTGATGATCCGGACCGTGGTCGTCTTGCCCGCCCCGTTGGGGCCGAGCAGCCCGAGCACCGTGCCCTCGGGAACCCGCAGCTCGATGCCGTCCAAGGCCCGTTTGCGATCCCGGCCGCCGTATTCCATCACCAGGTCGGAGACCTCGATCGCCGCGGACGTCACGACCACGCACCGTTCGGCAGTGTCGGGCTCAGCTGCGTCCAGCGGGCCTCGATGTATCGGAAACACCGCTGGGCGTCCTCCGGCCCGAAGACCACCCGCCAGCCCTCGGGCACCTTGGCGTAGTCGGGCCACAGCGAGTACTGGCCGTCGACATTGACCAGGACCGAATACCGCGCCGCGGCTGCCGCCGCGGCCGCGGCGGGTGCGCTCACGGTGGGACTGCTGCTCACTCGATTCGACCTTCCTCTGCGGGATTGTGCTCGACTGTGGTGGAACCAGATGTTCTGCGGCAGAGCCAGTTGCGCGGGCGTCGCCAAGTACCGCCGCACGAGCGGGCCGATATCGCCCAGCGCCGCAGGCGTCGTCAGCTCGGAATGCCGGTAATCGACGGCGTGCTCGTGAATTTCGCCCGTCACATACGGCCGCCACGACAGCGCTGTGCGGTCGGGCCTGCTCCGGTTGTATTCATCGGCCGCCGCCGTCACGAACAGCACGTTGCCCTCGAATCGGCCCGGGGTGAACCGCGTCGCCAGCTCGGTGCCGCGCCGATACCCGGCGTACAGCCGCTCCAGCTGCGCGTCGGTGAGCGCCGCGAACGGCCCGCCCTGACTGCGCAGCACCTCGGCGGCTTCGGCCAATGTCGGCGCGGCGTCCGCACCGACGGCGCCGGCAGGCAGGAATTCCCGCAGCAGGTCGCCGACATCGGTGCTGAGGGCGGCGACGTCGCTGTCGGTGAGGACGTAACTGTCCAGCATGGCCAGCAACGCCACGTCCGCGCCCGCCGCGCTGAGCCGCACCGCAAGCTCGTGCGCGATCAGACCCCCCAGCGACCAGCCCAGCAGGTGGTACGGCCCGCTCGGCTGGATCCGCCGGATTTCGGCGAGATAGTGCTCGGCCAGCTCCGCGATCGACTCCGGCCCGTGCGCCCCGCCCGCCAGCCGCACGGACTGCAGGCCGTAGACCGGGCGGCGCTGGTCCAAGTGCGCGGGCAGCCCGGAGTAGCACCAGGCCAGCCCGACCGCGGGGTGGATGCAGAACAGCGGCCGCTCCACGCCGCGGGTGCGCAGCGGCAGTACTGTGTTCAGTGCCGCCTCGACAGCGAATTGCCCTGCGGTGTCGCTGGTTTCGAGACTATGCGCGATCCCGGCCGGCGTCGGGTCGACGAACAGCAACTGCACCGGAAGTTCCATCCCGGCCTGTTCCCGCAGCACGGCCGCCACCCGCGTGGCCAGCAGCGAGTTGCCGCCGAGATCGAAGAAACTCTCGTCGACCCCGACCGAGTCCAGCCCGAGCACCGTCTCGAACGCTTCGCACAGCGCGAACTCGACCACGGTCTGCGGCGCACGCCGCCGCTCGCCCAGCCCGAACACCGGGGCGGGCAGCGCGGCCCGGTCCAGCTTGCCGACGGCGTTGAGCGGAAGCGCGTCCAGCACCGTGAACGCCTGCGGCACCATGTAGTTCGGCACGCTCGCCGCAACGTGGTCGCGCAGCTCCGCGACCGTGGCACTCGCTCCGGCCACCGGCTTGACGTAGCTGACCAGCGCGGTCGCACCGGACGGAAGCGGATGCCCGAGAGTGAGCGAAAACTCCACGGCCGCATGGCGGGCGAGCACCGCGTCGATCTCGCCCGGCTCGATCCGGAAGCCGCGAATCTTCACCTGATGGTCGGCGCGCCCGACGTGCTCGAGCTCGCGTTCCGCGGAGCGGGCGGACCAGCGCACCAGATCGCCGGTGCGGTACATCCGCTCTCCCGGCTTGCCGTACGGGTCGGCGACGAACCGGCCCGCGGTCAGTCCCGGCCTGCGGTGGTAGCCGCGAGCCAGACCCGGCCCGGCGAGGTACAGCTCTCCGGTGACGCCCACCGGCACCGGGTTGAGCCGAGCGTCGAGCACCACGGCGCTGACTCCGCGGATCGGACCGCCGATGGTGATCGGCGCGCCGACCGCCATCGGCAGGCCCATGGTGGTGACGATGGTGGTTTCGGTCGGGCCGTAGACGTTGTACATCTTCCTCGCCGCGCCGCCGGCCTCGCCCGGCTCGGCCCAACGCTCCACCAGGTCCGGCGGGCAGGCCTCGCCGCCGAAGAGCACGTGCCGCGGCAGGCCTGCCGCGGGAGGCTCGGCCGTCGCCAGTGCGGCTGTCGTGACAAAGGTGTGCGTGATGCGCTCCCGCGCGAGCACCCGCGTCAATTCCGCGCCGCCGTAGACGCCGGCGGGCGCGATGACCAGCGTCGCCGAACCGCCAAGGGCGAACAGCAGATCCAGCATCGCCGCATCGAAGCTCGGCGTCGCGAAATGCAGCACCCGAGCGTCCGGGCCGACGTCGAACCGCTCGGCGGTCTCGTAGGCGAAATTGGAGATGCCCGCATGACTCACCGTGACGCCCTTCGGCATCCCGGTGGACCCGGAGGTGTAGATGACATAGGCCGCGTGCTCGAGCCGCAGCGGGCCGATCCGGTCACCGTCGGTCACCGGGGCCGACGAGGCCCGCGCCACTTCGGCCGAGAAGGCCTCGTCATCCAGCGCCCGCCAGGTGATCGCGCCGTCCGGCAAATCCGCCTGGTGCGCGCGCAGCGTCAAGCCCATGGTGGGTCCGGCGTCGGTGAGCATGTGCTGCTTGCGCTCGGCCGGGTAGTTCGGGTCGATGGGCACGAACGCGGCCCCGGTCTTGGCCACGGCGATCATCGCCACCACCGACTCCACCGAGCGCGGCAGGCCGAGCGCGACGAATCGCTCCGGTCCGATGCCTGCCGCTATCAGCACCCGGGCGATCCGGTTGGTGACCCGGTCGACCTGGCCGTAGGTGAGCTCGACCGGACTGGCGTCAGGTCCGCTGGCCGCGCGCACCGCCACCGTGTGCGGCGCGAAGGACGCGGCTGTCGTGAACACCTCGGGGAAGGTGATCGCGGCGCCGGTGTCCTGGCCGTGCACCGGCGACAGCGCCGCCAGCTCGCCCTGGTCCAACACCTGCAGGTCGCCCACCGCGGCCTCCGGGTCGGACGCCGCGGCGCTCAGGACCCGCACGAACCGCCTCGCGATCCGGGTCGCGGTGTCGGCGTCGAACAGGTCAGCCGCGTAGTTGAGGCGGAAGTCCAGCCCGCCCGCCCCGTGCCGGTCCGCGTCCTCGACGAGGGTGAATTGCAGGTCGAACTTGGCTATCCCCGGGTCGATTTCGTGCGTGACGACTTCGAGGCCCGGCAGATCGACTCGTAGCCCGCCCGCGTTGTGCACCGACAGCACCACCTGGAACAGCGGGTGGTGCGCACTGGATCGGGTCGGGTTGAGCACCTCCACCAGCCGCTCGAACGGGACGTCCGCGTGTGCGAACGCGTCCAGGTCGTCTTCGCGCACCCGGCCGAGCAGGCGCGCGAAGGAGACTCCGCCGTCGACGCGCGTGCGCAGGGCAAGGGTGCCTACGAACATGCCGACCAGCTCGTCGAGATCGGTCGCCGCCCGGCCCGCGATCGGGGTGCCGACGCACACGTCGTCCACCGCCGCCATGCGATGCAGCAGCACAGCAAGCGCCGTGTGCAGCACCATGAACAGACTGGCTTCGTGGCGGCGGCCGAGTTCCACCAGGCCGGCATGCACGCCGGCCTCGACCTGCATCCGCACTTCCGAGCCGCGGTACGACGGCAGCGGCGGGCGCGGGCGGTCGCTCGGCAGCTCGATCCGGTCCGGCAGGTCGGCGAGAGTGCGCTGCCAGTAGGCCAGTTGCGCGGCCGCCACGCTGTCCGGGTCGTTCTCGTCGCCGAGCACCTCGCGCTGCCACAGCGCGAAATCCGCATACTGCACTGGCAGGTCGGCCCAGTCCGGCTGCTGACCGGCGAGCCTGCACCGGTAGGCGGTCATCAGGTCGGCCGCGAGCGGTCCCACCGACGCGCCGTCCATCGCGATGTGGTGCAGCACCAGTACCAGCAGGTGGTCGTCACCCGCATCGGCGTCCACGTCGCCCGCCAGGCCGCCGTCGACGCGGACCAGGGTGGCGCGCAGCGCGGTTTCGGTGGCGAGGTCGAAGTCGCGGCGGGCCAGGTCTCGTACGGCATCGGGGAGTTCGTCCTCGGCCACGGTCATCGTCGGCATGACCGCGGCGACGGCGTCCACTCCGAGCACCGACTGGTACGGCCCGTCCGGGGAATCCGGAAAAATGGTGCGCAGGCTCTCGTGCCGGGACCTGATGTCGCGCAGTGCCAACCGCAGGGCACGCAGGTCGAGCTCGCCCCGCATGCGCAGCGCGACCGGGATGTTGTAGACCCCCGAGGCAGGCCCCGCGGCCGCGCTGTCGTACCGATTCAGGAACCACAGACGCTGTTGGGCGGGCGAAAGCGGCACGCGGGCAGGCCGTTCCCGGCGGCCGAGCGCGGGAAGCAGGCGCGGCCCCGCCGGCTGCTGCGGATCGGCCGCGGCCACCAGTGCCGCCAGCCCGGCGGGCGTCGGCTGCTCGAAGACCGTGCGCACCGCCAGCCGCACGCCCGTGGCACTGGCGATGCGCGCCACGAGTTTGGTCGCCGACAGCGAGTTTCCGCCGTTGTCGAAGAAGCTGTCCTCCGCGCTGATTTCCGCGCCGCCGCCGATGACCTCGGCCATGATCTCGGCGACGAGCCGCTCGCCCGCGGTCTGCACCGTCCGCCCGGCTGCCCGTGCGGCCCGGAACACCGGTTCCGGCAGCGCGCGTCGGTCCAGCTTCCCGGTGGCTGACAGCGGCATTCCGTCGAGCAGCATCACCGCCGCGGGCACCATGTGGCCCGGCAGCCTGCTCGCGGCGTGCGTCCGGATGGACTCCACGAGCTCGTCGGTGGCGGCGCTGTCCGCCAGGGCGAAGGCGACGATCCGGGCTTCCCCCGACTCGTCTCTGCGCACCTCGGTGTGAGCGAAGCGGACCGCCGGATGCGCACCCACCACAGCGGTGATCTCGCCGAGTTCGATGCGGAAACCGCGGATCTTGACCTGGTCGTCGCTGCGGCCGACGAACGACAGCTCGCCTGCGGCGGTCCAGCGCACCACGTCGCCGGTGCGGTAGATCCGCGTCCCGACGGGCCCGATCGGCGCGGCGATGAACCGCGCGGCACTCAGGCCGGGCCGCCCCAGATAGCCTCGCGCCAAACCGTTTCCGCCCAGATACAGGTCGCCGGGCACCCCGGGCGCGCACGGCCGCATCCGCTCGTCGAGCACCACCGCGAACACCCCCCGCACCGGGCGCCCGATGTCGACCGGGCCCGCCAGACCCATCGGCTCGGAAATCGTGGCCACGATCGTGGTCTCGGTGGGCCCGTAGACGTTGAACATCTTGCGGTTCCGGTTGACTGCGGCGGCATTCCCCGGACCCGGCGCCGTGGCGCCCGCGTCCTTCTCGGTCCCGGAGGTTCGCGCCGCGGCGGTCGCGGACACCCAGCGCTGCACCAGCTCCGCACCGTAGGCCTCGCCGCCCACCACGAGACTGCGCATCTTCGGCAGCGGCCAGCGCACCGGGTCGATGGTGGCCAGCGCGGCCGGAGTGATGAACGTGTGGGTGATCTCCTCGGTGTCGTAGAGCTCGCCCAACTCGTCGCCGCCGTAGACATCGGTGGGTGCGAGCACGACGGTCGCGCCCGCGCAGAACCCGAGCAGGACCTCCAGCAGCGAGGCGTCGAAACTGGGCGAAGCAAAGTGCAGCGCTTTGGAATTCACCGTGACGCCGAAGCGGTGCCGCTGCTCGTTGGCATAGTTCGAGAGGCCGCGGTGGGTCATCGCGCAACCCTTGGGGACACCAGTGGAGCCGGAGGTGTAGATGACGTACGCCAGGTTGTCGACCCGCAGCGGCGCGATCCGCTCCGCGTCGGTGACCGGTTCGGTGTCCGGCACTCCGGTCTTGATCCGCATCACGTCGGCGAACGACATCCACTCCACGTCCGCGGGCAGCTCGTCGCGGTGCTCGGAGACGGTCAAACCCAGGCGGACCCGGGAGTCCGACACCATGTGCGTGATCCGCTCGGCGGGGTAGCGCGGATCGACCGGCACCCAGGCGGCGCCCGTCTTCGACACGGCCAGCGCTCCGAGCACCGACTCCACCGACCGGGTCACGCCCAGCGCGATCCGGTCCTCCGGTCCGACGCCGAGCTGAATCAACGCTCGCGCCATCCGGTTCGACGCCGCGTCCAGCGCGCTGTAGCTGACATCAATAGCGGCGCTCGCTGGGCCCTGCGCGGTGACGCACGCTGCCTTCTCGGGCCCTGACGCTCGCACCGCGGCATCAATAGCGGCGCTCCCTGGGCCCTGCGCGGTGACGCACGCTGCCTTCTCGGGCCCTGACGCTCGCGCCGCGGCATCAATAGCGGCGCTCCCTGGGCCCTGCGCGGTGACGCACGCTGCCTTCTCGGGCCCTGACGCTCGCGCCGCGGCGTCTACTGCGTCGGCTGCCGCGTCGCGCCTGCGCGGCATGCGCACCGCGATGCGGTCCTTGTGCCGGGCGGCGACCAGGCCGAAGTACTCCGGCAGGGTCAGCGGAGGGGCCCCGCGAGCGCCCCGGGCCGGGGCGATGGCGGCCCGCTCGGCGCGAGTGAGCACGTCGATGTCGCCCACCGCGGCGTCGGGGTCCGCGGCGACCGCGGCGAGCACCGCCTGCAGCCGCTCCCCCAGCGCCGCCACCGTCACCTCGTCGAACAGATCGGTGCTGAAGCCGAGTTCGAAGCTCGCACCCGCGCCGGCCGATTCGGTGACCCGCAGTTCCAGATCGAACTTGGCGCGCTCGAAGCCGTGGTCCTCCACTCGCAGTTCGACTTCCGGCAGCACCAGCGCCCGGGGCGCCTGCTCCTGCAGCGTCAGCGCAACCTGGAACAGCGGGTGCCGGGCCGCGACCCGCTCCGGGTTGAGCACCTCCACGACCCGTTCGAAAGGAACTTCCGAATTCGCCAGCGCCGCGAGCATGTCCGCGATCTGCGTCCGCAACAGCTCTCGGAACGGCCGGTGCAGGCTCACCTCGGTGCGCAGCACCACGGTGTTCACGAACATGCCGACGAGGTCGTCCAGCGCGGCGTCGCGGCGGTCCGCCACCGGCGCGCCGATCACGACGTCGCGCGAGCCGCAGGCCAGCCTCAGGGCCACCGCGAACGCCGTGTGCAGCACCATGAACAGGCTGCCGTCGTGCTCGCGGGCCAATGCCCGAAGACGGGCGGTGACCTCGGCCGGGACCGGCACGCCCACCGCGGCGCCTGCGAAGGTCGGCTGCGCCGGGCGCGGCCGGTCGTAGGGCAGCGGCAGCTCCGCGGGCAGGTCGGCCAGCTGCCGAGTCCAGTAGGCCAGCTGTTCGGCCATCGGCGTGCCGGGCGATGCGTCGTCGCCGAGCGCGTCGCGCTGCCACAGGCTGTAGTCGGCGTACTGCACCGGCAGCGGTGCCCAGTCCGGCGCGCTCCCGGCTCGCCGTGCCTGGTACGCGCCGAGGAAGTCGGCGGTCAGCGGAGCGATGGACCATCCGTCGGCGGCGATGTGGTGAATCACCACGGCCAGAACGTGTTCGGTGTCGGAGACCCGCAAGAGCTCGGCCCGCAGCGGGGTGTCGGCAGCGAGGTCGAAGCCCCGGCCCGCGAGTGCCCGCACCCGCCGCGACACCTCGTCCGGCGGCACGTCGGCCTCGGGGATCTCCGGCGCGGCAGCCACGGTGACCACCTGGGTGGGGCCGTCCTCATCTGCCGGGAACACGGTGCGCAGCACTTCGTGCCGGGCGACGACGTCGGTCAGCGCGGTGCGCAGCGCGATCACGTCGACCACCCCCAGCAGGCGCACGGCGAACGCGATGTTGTACGCCCCGGCCTCCGGGTCGTCCTGGTTGAGCAGCCAGATCCGCTGCTGGGCGAACGACAGCGGGATTCGCGCCTGCCGCGGCCGGGCGACCAGCTCGGTCCGGGCGCTCGCCGCGCCGCCCGCGATCAGCTCCACCAGCGCAGCGACCGTGGGCGCCTCGAAGACCCTGCGTACCTCGAGTTCGACACCGAACTCGGCGCGAATGCCGGTCACCAGCCGAGTGGCAAGCAGCGACGTGCCGCCCAGGTCGAAGAAGCCGTCCTCGGCGCCCACCGCGTCCAGGCCGAGCACGGCACAGAACACCGCGGCCACCCGCCGCTCGGCATCGGTCGCGGGCGGGCGCGACTGCTGCCCCGCCGGGGCGAATTCCGGTGCGGGCAGTGCCCGTCGATCCAGCTTGCCCGCCGGGGTGAGCGGCAGCCGGTCGAGCACGGTGACCGTCGCGGGCACCATGTAGCTGGGCAGCGCGGCCCGCGCGGTGGCGAGCACCTCGGCCTGGGTCACGGGCACGTCCGCGGTCACGTAGCTGACCAGCCGCGCCCTGCCCTCGGCGTCGGTGTGGACCACCGTGCGGGCGAAGCCGACGCCGGGATGGGTCAGCAGCACCGCGTCGATCTCGCGCAGTTCGATCCGATATCCGCGCACCTTGACCTGGTCGTCGGCGCGCCCGAGGAACCGCAGCGGGGCATCGGCGACGCCGGCGAGCGAAGCGCGGTCGAGGCAGACCAGATCGCCGGTCCGGTACATCCGCGCACCGCTGTCGGTGAACGGGTTCGCCACGAACCGGCCCGCGGACAGCTCCGGGCGCCCGTGGTATCCGCGGGCCAGACCCGGACCGGCCAAGTACAGTTCGCCCGGCACACCCGCGGGCACCGGGTGCAGCCGCTGGTCGAGCACCAGCAGCCGCATCCCGCGCACCGCGCTGCCGATGCGCACCGGCTCACCCGGTCGCATCGGCGCCGACAGCGTGGCCGCCACAGTGGCCTCCGACGGCCCGTACGCGTTGTACATCTTTCGGGCTGTCGCGCCGCCGGTCGCCCAGGCCGCGACCAGCTCCGGACCGCACTCGTCGCCGCCGACCGCGACGACGCCGAGCTCGGTCAGGCCCGCCGGGTCGACCGTGGCCAGGGCGGCCGGTGTGACGAAGGCGTACTGCACCCGCTCGGTGCTCAGCAGCGCGGCCAGGTCTGCGCCGCCATAGACTTCCTCGGGCGCGACGACCACGGTCGCACCGGCCGCGAACGCGGGCAGCAGTTCGAACACCGAGGCGTCGAAACTGGGCGAAGCGAAGTGCAGCGCACGGGTTTCGGCGGTGATCGCGAACCGGTCGACCAGCTCGGCGGCGAACGACGCGAGACCGCGGTGCGTCACCACCACGGCCTTGGGCCTGCCGGTCGAGCCCGAGGTGTAGATCAGATACGACGGGTGGTCCGGGTGTATTCGGCCGAGCCGGTCCGCGTCGCCGACCGGTTCGGCCGACAGCAGCCCGCACCGCGCGGTGACCTCGGCGGAATCCAGCGCCAGCCAGTTCACCGCGTCGACGTCGACCCGGTCCGGGAGCGCGCCCCGGTGCTCGGCCGTGGTGATCCCGACGCGGACCCCGGCGTCGGCGACCATGGCGGCGACGCGAGCCGCCGGGTACTTCGGGTCGATCGGCAGATACGCCGCACCGGTCTTGGCCACCGCCCAGATCGCGGTGACGGCGTCGGTGGAGCGAGGCGCCGCGACCGCCACCACCGCCTCCGGTCCGACCCCGTCGGCGATCAGCATGCGCGCCAGTCGATTCGCGCGGGTGTCGAGCTCGCGGTAGCTCGTCTCGTCGCCGCGGAAGCGCACTGCGGCCGCGTCCGGGGCGCGGTCCACCGCGGCGCACAGCAGCTCCGGCAGCATCCGCACCGGCTCTGCCTCGGCCCGCACGATCGGGCACAGCAAGGCAGCCTCGCGATCATCCAACAGCTCCAGGTCGCCCACCGGGCGCTGCGGGTCGCGCGCGACCGCCTGCAGGACCGCCGCGAAACGCCGAGTCAGCGCCGCGACTGTGGCCGCGTCGAACAAGTCGGCGGCATAGCCGAATTCGACGCGCAGCCCGTCGGCGGCGTCGGTGACCGTCACCTGCAGGTCGTACTTGGTCAGCCCGGTGTCGATCGGCGCGATGACGCCCGCACTGCCGTCGGGCAGCGGCAACGCCGCCTCCGCGAACGCGCCGTCGCGCTGGTAGGACAGCATGACCTGGAACAGCGGATGCCGAGCGGGCGAACGCTCCGGGTTGAGTTCCTCGACCAGCCGCTCGAACGGCACGTCGGCGTGGGCGAATGCGCCGAGGTCGACGCCGCGGACCCGGTCGAGCAGCGCGTCGAAGCCCGCGCCCAGGTCCACTTCGGTGCGCAGCACCAGGGTGTTGACGAACATGCCGACCAAGTCGTCGAGCTCGCCCTCGTCCACGCCGCCGCGGCCCGCGATCGGCGAGCCGACGGCGATGTCGGTGGTCGTGCCGATGCGGGCCAGCAGCACCGCCAACGCCCCGTGCAGCGCCATGAACAGCGTCGCGCCGCGGCCTCCCGCCAAGTCCATCAGTCTGCGCCGGGTGAATGTGTCCACCGTGCACACCTCGATCCCGCCGCGGTGCGACGGGACCCGCGGGCGCGGGCGATCGGTCGGCAGATCGAGCTGATCGGGCAGCCCGTCCAGCACCGTCCGCCAGTACCCGACCTGCCTGGCCAACGGGCTGTCGGGGTCGTCGTCGGCGCCGAGCCGCTCCCGCTGCCACAGCGCGTAGTCCGCGTACTGCACTGGCAGCGGGGCGAATTCGGGCACGTGCCCCGAGCAGCGTGCGGCCAGCGCCGTCGCCAGGTCGCGTGCCAACGGCGGGAACGAGGCCCCGTCGCAGGCGATGTGGTGCAGCACGACGGCCAGCGTCGCGCCGGGCTCCGGGGCACCGGCATCGGCGTCCGAACGGTAGAACGCGAAACGGATCGGCAGTTCGGTGGCGAGATCGAAACCGCGGCGGGCGAATTCGGCCAGGCGTGCGGGCAACTCACTCACGGGCGTCGCCGTGTCGACGACCTGCGCGGCGACCTGCGCGGCGGCGTCGGCGACGGTGCCGATGACCTGGCGCGGACCCGCGCCGTCGTCGGGGAAGGTGGTGCGCAGCGACTCGTGCCGGGCCAGTACGTCGGTCAGCGCGGCGCGCAGCGCGTCCACGTCGACCGCGCCGGTGAGGCGGATCGACAGCGGCATGTTGTACATCGCCGAGCGCCGGTCGAACCGGTTGAGCAGCCACATCCGCCGCTGCGCCTGCGACAGCGGAATCCGCTCGGGTCGGGGCCTGGCCCGCAGCCGAGCGCCGTCGTCGGTGTCGCGGGCGGCGGGCGTCGCGGCCCGCTCGGCGAGCCGGTCCGCGAGGCCCGCGATCGTCGGAGCCTCGAACAAGTCGCGCAGGGCGATCCGCGTTCCGGTAACGGCGCCGACGCGGGCCACCACGCGGGCAGCGACCAGGGAATCCCCGCCCAGCTCGAAGAAGCTGTCATCGATCCCGATCGAGCGACCCGGCCTGCCGAGCAGCTCGGCGAACAGCGCCGCGAGCGTGCGCTCGGCGTCGGTGCGGGGTTCGCGGCGAGGCCGGTCCTCGTCCGTTGCGGGCTCCGGCAGCGCGGACCGGTCCACTTTGCCGTTCGGGCCGAGCGGCAGTGCGTCCAGGACGACAGTCGCCTGCGGGATCATGTAGTCCGGCAGGGCGCGTGCCAAGGCCTCGCGCAGGGCCGCGGTGTCCACGGCGCCCGCGGCCTCCGCGACGACGTAGGCCACCAATTGGTGGCCACCGTGAGCGGCGGTACGTGCCACGCAGATCGCCTGCGCCACAGTGGGTTCGGCCAGCAGGGCCGCCTCGATCTCGCCGAACTCGATACGCAGGCCGCGGATCTTCACCTGGAAGTCGGTGCGCCCCAGATACTCCAGGTTCCCGTCCGGCCGCCACCGCACCAGATCGCCGGTCCGGTACATCCGCCCGCCGCCGTAGGGATTCGCGACGAAACGCTGCGCGGTCAGCTCACCGCGGCCCAGGTAACCGCGGGCGAGCTGCACTCCCGCGAGATACAGCTCCCCCACCGCGCCCACCGGGGCGGGCCGCAGCCGCCCGTCGAGCACATACACCTGGGTGTTCCACACCGGCGCGCCGATCGGGATCGAGGCCGCCGCGGCCGCGGCGGCGCCCGAAGGCCGCGGCAGGCACTGCCACGAGGTGACGTCGACCGCGGCCTCGGTCGGGCCGTACAGGTTGTGCAACTGCGCCGTCGAGAGCTCCGCGAAGGTCCGCACCGTCTCCGCGGCCAGCGCCTCGCCGCTGCAGAACACCCGACGCAGGGCGCGGCAGTGCTGCACGCCGCCGGTCTGCAACTCCGCCAGGAACACCGCCAGCATCGACGGCACGAAGTGCGCCGTGGTCACTCCGGCCTCCGACATCAGCGTCGCCAGGTACGCCGGGTCGCGGTGCCCGCCCGGGTCGGCCACCACCAGCTTGGCCCCGACCTGCAAGGGCCAGAAGAACTCCCACACCGAGACGTCGAAACTCGCGGGCGTCTTCTGCACTACGACGTCCGAGGCGTCCAGCGGATACTCGTGTTGCATCCACCGCAGCCTGTTGTCGATAGCGGCGTGGGACACCGCAACGCCTTTGGGCTTTCCGGTGGATCCGGAGGTGAAAATCACGTATGCCGGGTGCTCCGGGCGCAGCGGCGCGCGGCGGTCCCCGTCATCGAAGCGACCCCCGGCCCGGTCCGTCAGGTCGAGGGTGTCCAGTTCCAGCGTCGCGACGCTGTCCGGTAGCGCGGCGGGCCGGTTCGCCACTGTCAGCACGCACACCGGATCAGCCACCGCGAGTATGTATTTGATCCGCTCCGCCGGATGGTCCAGGTCGATCGGGAGGTAGGCCCCGCCCGCCTTGACGATCGCGTACATTCCGATCAGCAGTTCCAGGCTGCGCGGGATCGCCAGTCCCACCACAGATTCCGGTCCCACGCCGCGCGCTGCGAGCACTCCGGCCAGCCTGCCCGCCCGATCGTCGAGCTCGGCGTAGCTGAGGGTTTCCGCTCCGAAGCGCACCGCCTCCGCCGCCGGGGTCCGCGCGGCCTGCGCGGCGAACGCGTCGGCGAGGGTGGTGACCGGCACGGCGGCCCCGGTGGCATTCGAGTCCCGCACCACGCGCTGGTATTCGGCCTCGTCCAGCAGCGGAATCCCGTCCACGGCGGCATCCGGGGCGGCGTCGAGGAAGCGCTCGAAGTAGCGCAGGAAGCGACTGTGGTGTGCATTGATCTCGTCGTCGGTGTAGCGGTCGGGGTTTGCCTCGAAATCCACGTGCAGCGCGGTTCCCGCGCCGTTGTACACATTGACCGAAAGGTCCTCCACCGGCCCGGTGGCCAGCACGTGCAGCTCCCCCACCGCCGTGCCGAGGCGGATCTCGGTGTGGAACAGCATCAAGTTGACCATCGGCCCGAAGAAGCCGCGCCTGCCCGCGCCCTCGCCGCTGTCGCGGCGGATGTCCTCGTGCCGGTAGCGCTGGTGCTCCAGCGCGTCACTCATCCGCGCGCGCACCTGCTCGGCGAGCTCGCGCACCCCGACTCCGGCGCGGACCGGAATGTGCAGCGGCACCACGTTGGACACGAACCCGGCCGAGGTCCGCAGCAGTTGCGAGGTCCGCGCCGTCACCGGCAGGCTGAACACCACGTCCGGGGAGTCGGTGACCGCAGCCAGGTAGCCCGCCAGCGCCGCGACGAACAACGCGGGCCGCGACACCTCGTGCACCTTGCGGGCCGCTTCGAAGCGGGCGTTTGCGCCTGCGTCCAGCACCGCGCCCGTGATGAGACGGTCGGCGCACGCGGGCGCCGCGCGGTGCGAAAGGCTGAACGGCGCCGGGAACTCCGCGACGCGGCCCTGCCAGAACGCCCGGTCGACGTCGAACTGCTCCGAGCGCCGGTAGGCCAGGTCGGCCTCGTGGATCGTGCGCAGGTCGGCCGCGGCGGAGTCGGCAGGCTCCACCGCGGCGACCGCCGCGTTGTACAGCTCCACGGTGCGCGCCATCATCACCGTCGCGCCGTAGCCGTCGATCGCGATGTGGTGCATCCGGGCGTACCAGAAGTACACCTCGTCGGCGAGGCGCAGAACAACGATGCGCACCAAGGGATCCCGACCGAGACGCACCGGCAGGAGGGATGCCGCCCGCATCCACTCCATGGCGGCCGCGCGCGCCTCGGCTTCGTCTGCCGTGCGCTCGCGCAGGTCGTCCAGTTCCATGTCGATCCGCATGCCCGGGTCGACGACCTGCAGCGGGCCGGCGTCGGACTCGACGATGCGCAGTTGCAGGCTTTGCATCTCTACTGCACACCGACGGACGGCGGCGCCCAACGTGTCCAGGTCGAGATCGCCTCGTATCTCGACATATTGGGACACAGTCAGCGCAACCTCTGGCGCCAGTTGCTGCGCGGTCCACAGGGCGCTCTGCCCCGGGGACAACGGGAACGGCAAGTGCGGCGTCGCAGCGAGGTCGACAGGCTGTGCGGACTGGGCGGCCGGTGCATTCATCAATCGCTCCGTTCTGTCGAGTGGTGCGCACGCGTGGATGCCCTGCCGCATGGAGACGCCCTCAGGCCCCCCGGCGGACATCACCGTCGAGTCATTCGGCACCGCAAGCGGACTGGATGGGGGATCCGCGAAAAAGTTCGCGATGCCGGACGACTCGGCGCGCGCTGTCGTGAGAGTGGAGAGATTCGACGCGGCAGGCTACCTGGCGACTTGCCGCTGCAATGTTGTTACAGTGATTTACATCACACGATTGACCGCAGCACTTTCCTCCTCGGTAACTCTCTAGCGAATCATCAAGGGGCCAGCAAGGACTGGTACGTCATAGCAAATATCCAGCACCGCCGGTCGGACCAGCACCGGCCGTGGCCTGGCTCGATTCCGCGGCAACAACCAGTCCATTGTGGCGGCCTCACGCAACATTTGGGGGCGAAATCGCTTACTTGTACCAACCAGCCTCGAACCAACCAACCGAACGGAATAATTGCTATGCCCAAACAGGCCGATCAGTTTCTAAGGTGGATTTCGGCTCGACATCCCAGTTCAGTAGGCGTGTCGGCGATTTCAACCCGATAATTGACCCCGAATAGCCCTCTGGCACGAAGGCAGCTAACGTCACGGGCGATGTGGAAATGCACGCTTTCATTCAGATCGGCTACCAGTCGCCGAAGGTGGGAGATGCGATGACTATCGGCGGCCAGAACTTCTGGTACGACGCCGCGTCGAGAGGTGGTGTGGGCGTGGACCTCGCGACGGAGAGCCTCCGGTGCGTGCTGCCCGGCAGACATCTCGACGCGCAGCGAGCAGCCGAGGCCAACCGGCTGCATATGTTGCTACAAAGGGTGGGGCAGGCGGACAAGGCCGCCTTCGCCGAGCTCTACGATGCAAGCGCCGCGCGCATCTACGGTATGGTGCTCAAGGTTCTCCGCGACCCAGGGTACAGCGAGGAGACCACCCAGGAGACTTTCCTGCAGATCTGGCGCACGGCCGCAAGCTATGACCCGGACCGGGGATCGCCGCTGTCCTGGATGATGACGCTGGCGCACCGGCGGGCGGTCGACCGCGTGCGGTCGGCCCAGTCGGGGTCGAATCGAGAATCGCAGTACGGCTCCACCACACACAACCCGGCCTACGACCAAGTGCTCGAATCGGTTACGCAACGCATGGAGGCCGAAGCCGTGGTGCGCTGCCTCGACACGCTCACCCGGACCCAACAGGAAGCGGTGCACATGGCGTACTACCGAGGGCTGACCTACCGCGAGG
>JABFVX010000284.1 GCA_013362555.1 Mycobacteriaceae bacterium | reverse complement strand
GCCAACTCCGGGCCGAGGTGAACCTGCGCGTCCGGCAGCCCGCCCGCTTGCGCGCGCAGCGCGTCGACCGCGGCGCCCGCCGCGGCGTCGACGTCGGTCCGCCGCGTCCGCCACGTTTCCGCAATGGCCGTCAACACCTGGGTGAACGACGGCATCCCGTGTCGCGGCGCATTCGGAAAGTAGGTGCCGCAATAGAACGGCGCCCCCTCCGGCGTCAGGAAGCACGTCATCGGCCAGCCGCCGTGCCCGGTCATCGCGACGGTGGCGTTCATGTACACCGCGTCCAGGTCGGGGCGCTCCTCGCGATCCACCTTGATGTTGACGAAATGCTCGTTCATCAGCGCGGCCGTGGCCGCATCCTCGAAAGACTCGTGCGCCATCACGTGGCACCAGTGACACGCGGCATACCCGATGGACAGCAGGATCGGCACGTCGCGCTCGCGCGCTCGCGCCAGCGCGTCGGCATCCCACTCCCGCCAGTGCACCGGATTTCCGGCGTGCTGACGTAGGTACGGCGACGTCGCTTCCCCGAGCCGGTTCATCCCTCCAGCCTACGGAAACCTCCAGAACGACCCGTGACGTGCGTCCAACGCAACTTATGGGTCATTCTGGCGTCAGGTCACGGCTTGTCGGTGCCTTCGTCGGCGGCTTGGTCGGGCTCCGGGTGCTCGGGCTCGAAGCTGGTGGGCAGCCGTTTGAGGTGGTTGTTCATCGAGCGGACCAGGAAGGCGGTGCCGATGAGCAGCAGCAGCACGACGACCAGGCCCAGCGGCGAGGCCTTGCCGAACTCGGGGCCGGTGGGGTTGGAGGGGCTCTGCGCCAAAACGACCGTCAGGGCGTTCATGGCCGTCATCGTGCCAGGCTTGCGTCGGGGATACCCGCGAACAGGTCCGTCTCCGGCAGGTCGCTGGGCACCCGGGACTTCGCCAGTTCGAATTCCTCGGTCGGCCACAGCCGCTGCTGCATCTCCAGCGGAATGGAGAAGAACGCGCCGTTCGGATCGATCTGGGTGGCGTGCGCCCGCAGCGCGTCGTCGCGCAGCGGGAAGTACTTGCCGCATTCCACCCGCGTGGTGACCCGCCCGTCGAGGTCGCCCGTCTCCCGGCGCCACTGCTGGAAGCGCTCCATCCACTCCTGCATCGGAAACGGCAGTCCCAACTTCAGGTACTCGTCCCGGAACAGTTCCAGCCGACGCATGCTGAACCCGTGGTTGTAGTAGATCTTCAGCGGCTGCCACGGCGGGCCCGCGGCGGGAAACCGCTCCGGGTCGCCCGCGGCCTCGAACGCGGCCATCGACACCTCGTGACAGCGGATGTGGTCCGGGTGCGGGTAGCCGCCGCGCTCGTCGTAGGTGGTCATGACGTGCGGCCGGAACTCGCGCACGACCCGCGCCAGCGCCTCGGTCGACTCTTCCAACGGCACCAGGGCGAAGCAGCCCTCCGGCAGCGGCGGCAGCGGATCGCCTTCCGGCAGACCGGAATCGACGTAGCCGAGCCACTGCTGACGCACCCCGAGGATGCGGGCGGCGGCGGCCATTTCCGTGCGCCGCACCTCGGGCATCCGCTCGAGCACGCCCGGCAGGTCCATGGCAGGGTTGAGAATGTCGCCGCGCTCGCCGCCGGTGAGAGTCACCACGAGCACCTCGTGGCCCTCGTCGACGTACCGCGCCATCGTGGCGGCGCCCTTGCTCGATTCGTCGTCGGGGTGGGCGTGGACCGCCATGAGTCGCAAACCGGTCACGTGACCTCTCGCCTTCGGTGTCGGGAGCCGAACAACTACAACCTATAGTTCCAGTCGATCGTTCCCGCCTCGAAGGAGGGCTGCCCGATGTCCGACCGCTACGGTGCGCCGCCCCGGCGCTGGTCCGGCAGGCCGGTGGCCATGGCGCTCGGCGCGTTGGTGGTGCTCGCGGGGCTCGGCGTGGCCTGGATCGGGTACCGCGCCCTCGGGACCAAGCCGATCGAGGGCCAGACGATCGCCACCCGCCTCGTCGACGACAAGACCATGAGCGTCACCTTCACCGTGACCCGCAAAGACCCCTCGCAGCCCGTGAACTGCGTGGTTCGGGTGACCGGCAAGCACGGCGCAACAGTGGGCACGACCGAGGTCCCGGTCCCCGGCTCGGACTCCGCGACCGTGAAACTGGACGCCACTGTGCACGGCGTCGAACCGCCCGTGGCTGGCGAGCTCTTCAGCTGCGAACAGACAGGGCCAAGCGGTACGAAACCGTGATTGTTTCCCGGTGCGGTTCTTCCGACCTGCGGAATTGGACAACGTGGTAGAATTTGTCGACACACGGTTCCGGACGTCGGAGCCGTGTTTGCTGCTTCGGCGGTCGGCGTGTAGACCCCAGCCGGGGGTGGGATTTCGCTCAGCCGTTTAGCCGTCGCCGTGCGCGGTGCGCATGGCAGCGGCCCGGCAGCCGCGTGAAGACAGAGGGTCCCGGTCGGCGGGAACCAGACTACGAGGGAGTGATCGAGACATGACCGAGCAAGTGACCTGGCTGACCCCGGAATCACACCAGCGGCTCAAGAACGAACTCGACCAGCTCATCGCCAACCGGCCCGTGATTGCCGCGGAGATCAATGAGCGCCGCGAAGAGGGCGACCTCAAGGAGAACGGCGGCTACCACGCCGCGCGCGAAGAGCAGGGCCAGCAGGAAGCGCGCATCCGCCAGCTGCAGGAACTGCTGAACAACGCCAAGGTCGGCGAGGCGCCGACCCAGTCCGGCGTCGCCCTGCCCGGCTCCGTCGTCAAGGTCTACTACGACGGCGACGAGTCCGACACCGAGACCTTCCTGATCGGCACCCGCGAGGCGGGCCTGCGCGGCGATTCCAAACTGGAGATCTACAGCCCCAGCAGCCCCCTCGGCGGCGCGCTGATCAACGCCAAAATCGGTGAAACCCGGGAATACAGCCTGCCCAACGGCAACACCATGAAAGTGACCCTGGTCAGCGCGGAGCCGTACCACAGCTAGTCGCAACGACAAACGCACCGTTTCTGGTCAAACGCACCGGTTACTTCCGGTGCGTTTGACCAGAAACGGTGCGTTTGTGCGTCAGGGTTACTTGGTCACGCCGAGCTGGTAGACGGTCACCTGGTGGTAGGTCTGACCTGGCCGCAGTACCGTGCTGGGGAAATCGGGGTGGTTCGGGGAGTCCGGGAAATGCTGGGTCTCCAGGGCTACGCCCGCACCTTGCCGGTAGGCGTGATTGCTGGTGCCGAGCAGGTCTCCGGTGAGAAAGTTTCCGGTGTAGCACTGGATGCCCGGCTGGGTGGTCGAGACCGTGAGGGTGCGCCCTGACATCGGGTCCTCCAGGACCGCGGCCTGGACCAGCGCCGAGTCGTCGGGCCGGTTGATCACCCAGTTGTGGTCGTAGCCGCGCCCGATCTTCAGCTGCGGATTGTCGGCGCCGATTCGGGAGCCGATGACCGCGGGCTTGGTGAAGTCCATCGGCGTGTCCGCCACCGGCTCCAGGCGTCCGGTGGGGATCTGGGTGCCGTCGACCGGCGTGTACCGGTCGGCGTTGAGCGTGAGCTTGTGGTCGTACACCGGTCCCGCCGACTCGCCCGCAAGGTTCCAGTAGCTGTGATTGGTCAGGTTGACGACGGTGGGCGCGTCGGTGGTGGCGTGATAGTCGACGGTCAGGCGGTTGTCGTTGTCCAGGCTGTAGGTGACGACCGCGGTCAGCGCACCCGGGTAGCCCATCTCGCCCGCGGCGGACACGTACTCCAGCCGCAAGCTGCCGCCCTCTTGACGGGCGCGCCACACCTTCTGGTCGAAACCGCTGCTGCCGCCGTGCAGGCTGTTGCCGTTGTTGTTGACCGGCACCGTGTAGGTCTTGCCGTCCAGGGTGAACAGCCCCTTGGCAATGCGGTTCGCGTACCGGCCCGCGATGGCGCCGAAATACGGCCCGCCCGCGGCCGGGCTGTTCTTGGCGACGTAGTCGGCCAAGGTCGGGAAGCCGAGCACGACGTTCGCCGCCCGGCCCGCACGGTCCGGCGCCTCCAGCGACTGGACGATGCCGCCGTAGTCGAGGATGCGCACCCGCATGCCCTTGTCGTTCGCGAGGGTGTAGCGAGTGACCGCCGTGTCGCCCACCCGACCGAACGGCTCGGTGCTCATGCCCGCCACGCTACCGGCCGATGTCGCGCCCGCCGTCGACGAAGCAGGCGGCGGCGCGACCGTGGTGCTCACCGCGGGCCGGTCCTTCGCGTCGTCGCATCCCGTCAGCCCAGCGGCGAACAACGCCGCCACCGCCACCGCGCCGACCATCCGCACACGCGTCACCACCACTGCAGCAGCCACCGAGACTCCTTCGCCTTCGACGTCCCGACCTGACATTCGAGCCTAATTCGCGACCTACCCCCGCGGGGCGGAGTTCCAGACATTGTCCAGAACGACTCATGAGTTGCGTTTCGCGCTGCGAGCCGGCGGCCCGAGGAGGCAGCCTGCGTCACCACGCAGGGCCTCGCGAGCAGCGCAATCCAATACCGCAACTCATGAGTCGTTCTGGACAATCTTCGTCAGCAGCAGGGTTTGCCGCGCCAGGCGTTACGGCCTTCGCGCAGTGCTATCGCGGCGATGACGAGGCCGATGATCGGGTCGAGTCGCCATGCGCCGGGGTACACGGCGGTGACGGCGAGCACCCCGAGGACCGCGGCCGCCTGGACGGCGCACAGATAGTTCTGAACGCCCTCGCCCGCGGTCGCGCCGGAGTCGAGGCGGGCGCCGAGGCGGCGCTTGGCGTGTCCGAGGAAGGGCATCGCGACCATGGCCGCGGCGGTGAGCCCGATGCCGAGAGCAGTGGCCTCGACGTGGTGTTCGCCGACGACGTCGAGCAGTGAGTGCGCGGCGATGTAGGGAGCGATCAGCCAGAACGACACGGCGACGCCGCGCTGTGCCCGCCGCTCGGAGGTCTCCGACAACGTGCGCGAGCCAGTGAACCGCCACACCACGATCACGCTGGCCAGGCCCTCGACCACACTGCCGAGCGCCCAGCCGGTCAGCGCGATCGAGTGGGACGCCAGCCCCTGCCACAGCCCGACGATGCCCTCGACGCCCATCCACAGCAGGCTCGCCCACGCCAGTCCGCGCGCCCGGGCCGCGTCCCGGTGCCATGCGGCATCCCGCACCGGCGGCGTCGAACACCCTGAGCAGCAAGACGTTTCCTGAGTGGCGATCACGGCGTCGGTCGCACGCACAGCGTTCCTCTCATCGGGGGCGGGAAAGCAGCGCAAGTTCCACACCAGCCTAGCCGCGGCGCCTTTCGCAGACGCTCGCCCACCGCGAATTCCAGAACGACCGTTGAAATGCGGTGTTGTATGGCGCTGCTCGCGAGGCCTTGCATGGTTACGCACACTGCCTCCTCGGGCCGCCGACTCACAGCGCGGTGTTGAACGGCGCCGCTCGCGAGGCCCTGCGGTGGTACGCACGCTGCCTCCTCAGGCCGCCGACTCACAGCGCGTGTTGAACGGCGCCGCTCGCGAGGCCTTGCATGGTTACGCACACTGCCTCCTCGGGCGGCCGACTCGCAGCGCGAAACGCAACTCGTGGGTCGTTCGGGATATCGCGGGTCGGTTGGGTCTGCGAGGCTGGCGGGATGGAGTTGATTTCGGCGGAGCAGGTTCGGGCGGCGGCGGAGTCGGTGGGGCCGGTGGTGCGGCGGACGCCGGTCGTGGCGTCGCGGGTGCTGACCGAGCGGGTAGGCCACGACGTGTGGCTCAAGTGCGAGAACTTGCAGCGCACCGGGTCGTTCAAGCCGCGCGGGGCTTACCACCGCATCGCGAATCTGTCGCAGGCCGATCGGGCGCACGGCGTCGTCGCGGCGAGCGCGGGCAATCACGCGCAGGGAGTCGCCTGGGCGGCTACGCAACTCGGCATCGCGTCGACGGTGTTCATGCCGGTGGGCGCGTCGCTGCCCAAGGTCGAGGCGACGAAGTCCTACGGCGCGCGGGTGGTCCAGGTCGGCGTGACCATTGACGACGCGCTGGCCGCCGCGGTGGACAGCGCGCTGTCCACCGGAGCGACGTTGATCCATCCATTCGACCATGCCGACGTGGTGGCCGGGCAGGCCACCGTGGCGCTGGAGATCCTCGAGCAGTTGCCCGACGTCGGCACGGTCGTCGTGCC
>JABFVX010000357.1 GCA_013362555.1 Mycobacteriaceae bacterium | reverse complement strand
ACCATAATCGGAGCGTGACTTCTCCGCGGGTTGTGCCGGTAATCGTGAGTGTGGACGACGACGCCGGGGTGTCCCGTGCGCTGGCCAGGGACCTGCGGCGGCACTACGGGCAGGATTACCGGATTGTGCGGGCCGAGTCCGGGGCCGCCGCACTCGAGGTGCTGCGGGAGCTGAAGCTGCGGGGTCAGCAGGTCGCGGTGCTGATCGTCGACTACCGGATGCCGGAGATGGACGGAATCGCGTTCCTGGAACAGGGCATGCAGCTCTATCCGTACGCGCGTCGCATCCTGCTCACCGCTTATGCCGACACCAGCGCGGCCATCGACGCCATCAACGTGGTGGATCTGGACTACTACCTGCTCAAGCCGTGGGATCCGCCGGAGGAGAAGCTGTACCCGGTGGTCGACGCGCAGTTGGAGAGCTGGCGGGCCGAGCACCGCCGCCCGAGCCCGGAAACCAAGGTCGTCGGCACCCGGTGGGACCCGCGCTCCGCGCAGATACGGGACTTCCTCGCGCGCAACCAGCAGGCGTACCGCTGGCACCTGTGCGACGAGGCGGAGGGCGCGCGACTGCTCGCGGCGGCGGAGCTGACCTCGCAGGACTGCCCGGTCGTCATCACCACCTCCGGCGAGACGCTGGTGCGGCCCACGGAGGCGGAGCTGGCGGACAAGATCGGCATCCACACGACGCCGCGGTCGGACATGTACGACCTGGTCATCATCGGCGGCGGGCCGGGCGGGCTGGGGGCGGCGGTATACGGCGCGTCGGAGGGGCTGCGGACGGTGCTGGTGGAGCGCATCGCGGTCGGCGGGCAGGCGGGCCAGAGCTCTCGCATCGAGAACTACCTGGGCTTCCCGGACGGAGTCTCCGGGTCGCAGCTGACGGTGCGGGCGCGGATGCAGGCGCTGAAGTTCGGCGCCGAGCTGCTCACCACCCGGGTGGCGTGCGGGCTGGAGGTGCGCGGGTCGGCGCGAACGGTCCAGTTCACCGACGGCACCAGCGTCGACGCGAAGTCGGTGATCGTGGCGACGGGCGTGCGCTACCGGCACTTGGACGCGCCCGGTGTCGCCGAGTTCACCGGGCGCGGGGTGTTCTACGGCTCGACTCTGAGCGAGATGCCCGGGTGCAAGGAGCAGGACGTCTTCGTTGTCGGCGGCGCGAATTCGGCCGGTCAGGCGGCGGTGTTCCTGGCCGGGACGGCCCGCTCGGTGACGATGCTGGTGCGCGCCGATTCGCTGGTGAAGTCCATGTCGCAGTACCTGATCGAGCAGATCGAGCAGATCGACAACATCACCGTCCGCACCGGCACCGAGGTTGTCTCGGCGCACGGCGACGCGCACCTGGATTCGCTGGTGCTGCGCGACAGCGAATCCGGCATCGAGGAGAAAGCCGAGACGCAGTGGATGTTTCTGTTCATCGGCGCTGAACCGGACACGGACTGGCTGGACGGCGTCGTCGCCCGCGACCGCCAGGGCTACGTGCCCGCCGGGCCGGACCTCATGGACGAAGGCAGGCCGCCTGCGGGGTGGGAGCCCGAACGCCCGCCGTACTACCTGGAATCCACGGTGCCCGGGGTGTTCGCGGTCGGCGACGTGCGGGCCGGTTCGGCCAAGCGGGTCGCCTCGGCGGTGGGCGAAGGCGCCATGGCAGTGATGCTTGTGCACCGGTATCTGGCCGATTCTTAGGAGTGTGACCATGGTTTCACCCGAAGAGGTAGCGAACGACCCAGTCGACCCGGCCGCGCTGCGCAGGCTGTTCCTGTTCGAGAAGCTCGATGCCGGGCAGCTGGCGTGGCTGTGCCGAGACGGTCGGATCGAATACGTCGACGCCGGGCCGGTGTACCGGGAAGGCGAGCCTGCGACGTGCTTCTACGTCCTGATGGACGGGGAAGTGGTGCTGACGAAAATGTCCGCGGGCCAAGAGATCGAGACCAACCGCACCGACTGGGTCGGTGCGTACGCCGGCGCCTGGGGCGCCTACCTGGGCCAGGAGTTCGGCGGGAAGTACCAGGGGTCGATGTATGTCACCCGGCGGTCGAAGTTCTTCGTGCTCAACGGGGAAACATTCGCCGAGATGGTGCGCACGTGGTTCCCGATGGCGGTGCACCTGTTGGAAGGGGTGTTCTTCGGGGGGCGCAACTCCCGGGAGATCCTCGACCGCCGGGAGCGGCTGCTGGCCATGGGATCGATCACCGCGAGCTTGACTCACGAGTTGAACAACCCGGCGGCGGCCGCGGTGCGGGCGACGGCCGCGCTGCGCGAACAGGTCGCCGGGATGCGACACAAGCTCGCCGTGCTCGCCAAGGGCGAGTTCGACACCGCGGTCTTCGATTCGCTCATCCGGCTTCAGGAGGAGGTGGCCGAGCTGGTGCCGAAGGCGCCGAAGCTGTCGGCGTTGGAGGAGTCCGACCGCACCGACACCGTCGGCGACTGGCTGGAGGACCACGACATCGCCGAATCGTGGGAGTTGGCACCGACATTCGTGCAGGCAGGCCTGGATGTGGCGTGGCTGGAGCGGATTCCGGCGGCCATCGACACGGAGTCGGGCCCCGCGTTCGAAGCGGCGATCCGGTGGCTGCGGCACACGGTGGAAACCGAGCTGCTGCTGTCCGAGATCGCCGAATCCACCACGCGCATCAGCGCGCTGCTCGGCGAAGCGAAGCAGTATTCGCAACTGGACCGGGCGCCGTTCCAGGTCGCCGACATCCACGTCCTGCTCGACAGCACCCTGGCAATGCTCAAGAGCAAGATCGGCGACGACATTGCGGTTGTCAAGGAATACGACCGGGGATTGCCCGAGATCCCCTGCTATCCAGCGGAACTGAATCAGGTGTGGACCAATCTCATCGACAATGCCGTAGCCGCGATGCAGGGCCGCGGGACGCTGACGATACGCACCTACCGGGAGGGCGACTGCGCTGCGGTGTCGGTCGGCGACACCGGACCGGGTGTGCCGCACGACATCCGGGACCGGATTTTCGAGCCGTTCTTCACTACCAAGCCGGTGGGGGAGGGCACCGGGCTCGGGCTCGACATCTCGTACCGGATCGTGGTCAGCAAGCACGGCGGCGACATCCGGGTCGAGGGAGGTGCGGGCGACACTCGCTTCATCGTCCGAATTCCGTTGCACCCCAACCGTGAGGAGCCGAAATGACCGACGGCATCAATCCGGAGATCGCGCCGAGCGGCGCGGGCTGCGTCGAATGCGACGCGACCGGCGGCTGGTGGTTCCACCTGCGCCGCTGTGCCGACTGCGGTCACATCGGCTGCTGCGACAATTCCCCTGGGCAGCATGCCACCGGGCATGCGACCGGTGCGGGCCACCCGTTCATCCAGAGCTACGAGCCCGGCGAAGACTGGTTCTACAGCTACGAGACCCAGCAGATGTACGAAGGCCCGGAACTCGCCGCCCCGCACTCGCACCCCGCAGGCCAATCCGTCCCCGGCCCCTCCGGCCGCGTCCCGGCGGACTGGCAGCTGCATCTGAACTGAGTATCTCCAGAACGACCCGTGACGTGCATCCAACGCACGTCACGGGTCATTCTGGAGGGTTGAAACCCAGCCACCCGCGTGCTCAACCACGCTCTGAGAGCCGTTGTCCAGAACGGCTCATGAGTTGCGGCAGACGCACATCACGGGTCGTTCTGGACACAACTCGGTGCTTTATGTAGCGCCGTGGGTGGGCAGGTGCAGGCTGTGGGCGACCCGGCAGCGCAGGCACTGCGGGGCGGGCGGGTGGCGAGTGTCGAGCATCCACCGCGAGCACAGCGCACACCGGACGATCGTGGCCTTGTCCACCAGGCCGGCCAGGCCGATGAGCAGCATCGCGGTCACGACGCCCATCGCGATCACCGTCAGCGCGAACGAAACAATGTCCAGCTCCAATGCCATCCGACTCACCTACTTGCGAGATTGGACCGAGAATCGCAGAGTAGGCCCGGCATTCAGGCCCCGGACGAGGTCGACGCGATTTTGACCATTTCCATACGGCCCCAAGCAGTCCAGAATGACCCGTGACGTGCATCCAACGCACGTCACGGGTCATTCTGGAGGGTGGCGAATCAGCTCCGGGCGGGCTCCAGGTCGGGAGCGACCTCCGGGGCGTGGTGGCCGTGCGTCGCCGAGCGGTTCGGCAGCAGCACCGCCATCACGATCACGATCAGCGCCAGCGTGGCGGAAATCGCGAAGGCCCAGCGCATCCCGGACAGCATCGCGGTCACTCCGTCGGTGCCGTGCTTGGCCAGCGAGGTGCTGCGCGAGGTCATCACGGTGACCACGAGCGCCGTGCCGAACGCGGCCGCGACCTGTTGCAGGGTGCTCAGCATGGAGCTGCCGTGCGAATACAGGTTCATCGGCAGCGCGCCCAGGCTCAGCGTGAACACCGGCGTGAATGCGGCCGCCAGCGACACCATCAGCAGGATGTGCAGCGCGAGCATCTGCCAATACGGCATGTGCATCGAGATGCGGGTGAAGCCCGCCAGCGACAGGGTGACGCCGATCGCGCCGGGAATCACCAGCACCCGACCGCCGAAGCGGTCGAACACCTTGCCCACGGTCGGGCCGAGCACGCCCATGGCCAGGCCGCCGGGCATGACCAGCAGGCCGGTCTCCAGCGGGCTGAGGCCGCGCAGCTTCTGCAGGTACAGCGGCAGCAGCATCATCGATCCGAGCATCGCCAGGAACGCGACCGCCATCAGCACGAGGCCCTTGGCGTAGGTGCTCGACTGCAGCACTCGCATGTCCAGCAGCGGGGAGTCGGTGCGCTGCAGGCGCAGCTGCCGCACCACGAACACCGCGATCAGCGCCACGCCGGCGGCGACGAGCAGTGACGGCGAGGTGAGATTGTCGGGGTCGAAACGGCTCAGGCCGAACACGAGGCCGCCGAATCCGAACGCCGCGAACGCCACGCTGAGCCAGTCGATGGAGCCGGTTTGCGGCTCGCCGACGTTCTCGAGCTTGCGAAGGCCGAACCAGGTGACGCCCGCCGCGATCGGGAAGACGATCGCGAACAGCCACCGCCAGCTCGCGACCTGCAACACCAGGCCGGACAGCACCGGGCCCATCGCAGGCGCCACGGAGATGGCCAGGGTCACATTGCCCATCACCCGGCCGCGGTCCTCTTCGGCGACGACCGTCATGAGGGTGGTCATCAGCAGCGGCATCATCACCGCGGTGCCGCCTGCCTGGACGACGCGGCCGAGCAGCAACACCGCGAACGTCGGGGCGACCGCGGAGAGCGCGGTGCCGGCGAGGAACACGCTCATCGCGATGGTGTATGCCCGGCGGGTCGAGACCCGCTGCAGGAACCATCCGGTGACGGGAATCACGGCGGCCATCGTCAGCATGAAGGCCGTCGACACCCACTGCGCCGCGCGCTCGGTGACGTCGAGGTCCTTCATCAGCCGCGGGATGGCGTTGAGCATGACGGTCTCGTTGAGGATCACCACGAACGTGGCGAGCACCAGCAGCCGGATCACCGTCGGCGTCTTTCCGGCTTGCCTCCCCGCTCCGGTCTGATGGTCGGGTAATTGGGCTGACATGGGGTTACCTTCCGGCAGTTCGGGGCAGGGACGTCAGTGGCCCCGCGATGGCTGGCTTGCGCACCGTCCTCGGCGCTACAGAAGAACAGACGGGCTCAGTGCCCTCAACTCATCGCCAGCCGGCAAGTATTCCCGCACAAATGTGTGATGTCACCCGATTTTCACACCCGTTGCGCGCAATCACACCCGCAGCTGCGGGTGTGATTGCGCGCAACGGGTGTCGGAGTGGGCGGTTACGGGGAGATCCAGCCGATGCCCGCGCCGATCAGGGCGCCGATCAGGATCCCGGGGATCGCGCCGATGCCGAGGAAGATGAATCCGATGAGGCCGCCGATCGCGGCGCCGATGAGCGCTCCGACGCCGGCGTTGTACTGGTGCCGCGCCAAGTCGGCGTTGTAGTCGACGTACTGTTTCTGTAGCTGCGCTCTGTCGGCCGGGGCAGCGGGCGTCCCGACCGGAGTGAGCCGCAGCTGCGATCCGTTGTGCTCTACCGAGGCGCGCAGCGGGAATGTCCTGCCGTCGGCGCGGTACGCCATCGGCAGCCGTTCCACGATGCGCCCCGTGCCGTCCGCCACGGTCACCGTGCGTCCGTTGTCCGCCGCGGCGAACCGTCC
>JABFVX010000466.1 GCA_013362555.1 Mycobacteriaceae bacterium | reverse complement strand
CCCGCCCCCGCCGCCGCATGTCGCGCTGTGCTTCTCGTTGGGCAGTTTCGTCTTCTGTACCTGATTCAGCCCTATCCCTACGAAGGGTGCACAGTTTCCGCCGGAAGGCGGCACAGACGCGCAATGTCGAGCGAGAGTGTGTCGACTCCCGACTTCTCCCCACTGGGATGAGGCCAGGCGGATGCGCCGTAATCCACTGAGGGGCGGTGGATTACGGCGCATTCAGCGGTTCCCGCACTTCGGCGACGCGGCGCTTCCGCTGACACCGCCGTGTCGAATGAGTCGGGAGTCCGCGCCTGCAACGACGGGCATTCCTGCCACGTGGTCAATCTGCGCGAACACGACAGGCCACGCCTGCTGCATCCTGCGACGCTGGACGCCTTTGGCGGGAGCGACGCGAGCCGACAGCGGCGAGGCGCCATCCATGCGCTCGAGAACCTGTAGGTGTTCGCTGCCGTCGACGATCGCGACGGTGACCGTTGCTCCGATCGCTTCGGCATGCTCGGGCACGCGCAGGCTGAGAGCGCGAGCTTCATTGAGTGCGATTCTCGCCGCAGTGGAGGAGTTCGGCTCGAGCAGTCAGGTACAGGTCGGCCGGCGGTGCGGAATCGACCAAAGCGACATGCACGCCACGGTCGCCGAACTGGTGAAGCAAGGCTGCGCGGAACGTGCACCAGACCCCGCCGACCGCCGCCACAACCTCATCACGCTCACCGACGCGGGGCGCCTCCGACTCGACGAATTGGACGTAGCGGTGAGCGCAGTCCAAGGCGAAGTGTTCACTACACTGTCGACGGCTGATCGAGACTCGCTTGCCGCGCTGCTGATCCGTGTGCTGGATCGACGCACATCCGACGTGGCCGGTGGTGAGCGCTTCAACCGGCCCGGCGCAGGTCCGCGATATCGGGGCCCGGGCGATGTCGACATCGGGATGTCGGCTCCGACGTTTCAGGTGAGGATGAGTCAGTCGGGCGCATCCTCGACCACGAAGGAGCCGTGATGAAGTACGTGATCCTGATTCACTCCAATCCGCAGCCCTGGGGTCATCCGACGGGTAACTACCTGCCCGAGTACCGGGCGATGTCGCAGGAGGACCGGGATCGGGTGAATTCCGATTTCGAGAAGCTGCTGGGCGAGATGCAGGAGAAGGGCGAGCTGCTGACGGGGGAGGCGCTGGGGGCTCCCGAATCGTCGCGGCTGTACCGGTGGAGCGACGGCAAGCCCCTGGTGACCGATGGACCGTACTCGGAATCCAAGGAGCATTTGGCGGGGTTGTTCCTGATCGACGTCGAGAATCACGCTCGCGCCGAAGAGATTGCCGCGCAGTTCGCCGGGCCCGGCGAGACCGTCGAGTTGCGGCCCGCGATGTGGCCGGGCGGCGACGACCAGTGAGCAACCGGGTGGTGCAGGATGTGTGGCGGCGCGAGTCGCCGCACATCCTGGCCGCCCTGCTGCGCAGGCATGGTGACCTCGGCGACTGCGAGGACGCTGCCCAGGAAGCGGCGGAAGCGGCGACAGTGCAGTGGGTCCGCGACGGCGTCCCTTCCGATCCGCGGGGCTGGCTCATCACCGTGGCGTCGCGGCGCCTGATCGACCGGACGCGGGCCGACCGCGCCCGGGCAGGCCGGGAGGAAGCTTTGGCCGTCGCCCAGCCCGGTGACGCGCACACGGCGCCGGGCGCGGACCAGGCGACGGTCGACGGTGACGACATGCTGCGCAAGCTCGTGCTGTGCTGTCACCCGAGCCTGAGCCGTCCCTCGCAAGTGGCTCTGACCCTGCACGCCGTGTGCGGGCTGGGAACCGCCGAAATCGCCGCGGCCTATCTGGTTCCGTCGCGCACCATGGCCCAGCGTCTCACCCGGGCTCGCTCCACTCTGCGGTCGGCGGGAGCGGTGTTCGAGCTGCCGAGCCGATCGGACCTTCCCGCCCGCGTCGCGTCCGTTCTCGATGTGTGCCATCTGCTGTTCACCGAGGGCCACACCCGGTCGACCGGCGCCGCGCTGGTGGACTGGAACCTGGCCGCGGAAGCGATCCGGCTCACCCGCCAATTGCATTGCGCGATACCCGATCACGACGAGATCGCGGGAGCGCTGGCCCTGATGCTGCTCACGCACGCCCGGGCGGCGACCCGGACCGAAGACGGCGAGCTCATACCGCTCGCCGAACAGGACCGGTCGCGGTGGGACCGCGACCTGATCGCGGACGGCGTCGACATCCTGGAGCGCGTGCTGCCGCGCGGCCACGTCGGCCGGTTCCAGCTGCAGGCGGCGATCGCCGCGGTGCACGCCGAGTCGCCCACGTGGGAAGCCACGGACTGGCCGCAGATCAGCATCCTCTATGCCATGCTCGACCGTGTCGCACCCGGCCCCATCGTGACACTCAACCGCGCCGTCGCCCTCGGCATGGCATCAGGACCTCAGCAGGGCCTGGACCTGATCGCACCCCTGCTCGACAACGCGTCGATGCGCAGGCACCACCGCACCCACGCGGTTCGCGCACACCTGCTGGAAATGCTGGGCGACCGGACCGGCGCCGTCGACAGTTACCGCAGGGCAGCCCAGCTCGCGACGAGCTTGCCCGAACAGCGCTACCTCAATGATCGCGTGCGTCGCCTCGCCGCTGGATCCTGAACGGCGGTGTCGGATCTCCCTGCCAAGGCCGCGTCTATCCTGGCAAGCGGGATGCCAACAGATGCTTGCCTAGCTCGGCTCCCTTGCGGCTGTCGGTCTGAGCCTTGCGGAAGAGCTCGGTCAACTCGGTGTCGCCTGTGCGTTCCGCGTCAGCACAGTAGTCTTCCAGCCGCAGCGCGTTGCTCAGGCATTGTTGCACGTACCAGATGAGGTTGTAATCCTTATCCGCTGTGCCGGTTAGCGTTCCGGTTTCCTCGACGCGAGTCATGGTTGTCCTTTCCGATCGGCAGTCAGGAATAATGTGAACGACCCAGCGGCCCGTCTGTCCGCGGCGCGCTGCACTGGCCCGTGCTGACGTGGTACCCGCAAGGCCTGGCGACAAACTCGACCAGCCGGCTTCCCTCAGGCGTGGTGTGGCAGAAATTCCTGCGCCTTGGTCTTGGCGCCCTGGACGATCAGGTGCCAGGCGTCGGGATCGCCGCGCAGCACGGCTTCGCCGGTGGCTTTGATCTGGTCGTAAGTGGCGTGCGGCGGGATGGGCGGCACCTCCGGGTCGCAGCGTACGTCGAGCAGAGTCGGCCGCGGCGCGCTCAGAGCAGTGTCCCACGCGCCGGCGAGTTCCTCTGGATCATCGACCGCGACCGTATCCCATCCGAAGCAGCGGGCGGCGTCGGCGTAGGACATGTCCGGCAGGGACTGCGACTCTTCGAATTTCGGCGCGCTGCCCATCGCCCGCAGTTCCCAGGTGACTTGATTGAGGTCGTTGTTGTGGAACACGCACACCACCAGCCGGGGATCGGGCCATTGATCGTGGTATCGGGTGACGGTCAACAGCTCGGTGAGCCCGTTCATCTGCATGGCGCCGTCGCCGACCAGCGCCACTACCGGCCGGTTCGGATGGGCGAACTTCGCGCCGACCGCGTACGGAACAGCGGGTCCCATGGTTGCCAGGGTTCCCGACAGTGAGCCGCGCATACCCGCGCTCATGCACAGGCAGCGCGCATACCAGTTGGTGGAGGAGCCGGAGTCGGCGGTGACGATAGCGTCGAGCGGGATGCGCTGGGACAGTTCCCACACCACGCGCATGGGATTGACCGGGTCGGCGTCCAGCTTGGCCTGGCGTTCGATGGTCTCCCACCAGCGCGCCACGTTCTTCTCGACCGCCTCCCGCCATGAGCGGTCCTGTTTAGGCTCCAGCATCGGGATGAGTCGGTTCAGGGTTTCGGCAGCGTCGCCGACCAGGTTGACCTCGGTGGGGTAGCGGAGGCCGATCATGGTCGGGTCGTGGTCGATCTGCACGGCTCGCGCCTGGCCGAACTCGGGCAGAAACTGGGAGTAAGGGAAGTTGGAGCCGATGATGAGCAAGGTGTCGCAGTCGCGCATCAGCTCGTAACTGGGCCGGGTGCCGAGGAGGCCGATCGAGCCGGTGACATAGGGCAGATCGTCAGGCAGGGAGTCCTTGCCCAGCAGCGCTTTCGCGACGCCTGCGCCGGTACGGTCAGCGACGGCGCGGACTTGCTCCTGCGCGGTGCGTGCGCCGTGGCCGATCAGTATGGCGACTCTGCTGCCTGCATTGAGAATGTCGGCCGCCTGTTCCAATTGTCGCGAAGGCGGGAAGGTGATGCTCGGCATGGCATCCGGAGGACTGGACGGGACCTGCCTGAACTCGTGGCTGGGCGCTTCGTAGGGTTCTTCCTGCAGGTCGGCGGGGATGATGACAGCGGTAGGGGCGTGTCGGGTGACCGCAACGCGGATCGCGCGATCGAGCGCGTTGGGCAGTTGGGCCGCGACGTTGACTTCGACGAGATAGGCGGAGGCGACATCCTTGTACAGGCTTTGGAGGTCGACTTCCTGCTGATAGCTGCCGCCCATGGCGCTGCGTGCGGTTTGTCCGACGATGGCGACGACGGGCACATGGTCGAGTTTGGCGTCATAGAGACCGTTGAGCAGGTGGATGGCGCCGGGCCCCGAGGTCGCGACACACACGCCGACGTGTTCGCTGAACTTCGCGTAGCCGACAGCGGCGAACGCGGCCATCTCTTCATGGCGTGTCTGCACGAACGCCGGATCGTTGTCGGCGCGACCGAACGCCGCGACCAGGCCGTTGATGCCGTCGCCGGGGTAGCCGAACACGTGACGGACCCCCCAGTCTCGTAAGCGTTCGAGCACGAAGTCGCTGACCTGTCGGGTCATGCCGTCCTCCTGGCTGTCGGGTGAAGGGTGTCGAGCTTCGGGTACCCGGTAACCGGGCACGCCAACACCGCCGGAGTTCTCACAGTGTTCGACCACGCCAAGTTCGACCGCGCAGAAATGGTCAGCCTCGCAAACCCCTCCAGAATGACTCGTGACGTGCAGCTGACGCACGTCACGAGTCATTCTGGAGGCGTCTGGGCGCCATGGCGACGCGATTCCCGTGGGCCTGTCGGCCCGAACTCGGTTATACAACGCCGCGCCGCTGCGGCCACACTGGTGGGATGGGCGACGTCGCAGATCACCCGGAGCGCGACCAGGACTGGGACCAGGCCGTCAGAGGGGAGTCGGAATTCCAGCGCCTCGACCGCAACTGGTCGAACCTGCTGCAGGAGCTCCGCGTCGTACAGACCGGCGTTCAGCTGCTCACAGGCTTCCTGCTCACACTGCCTTTCCAACCCTCGTTCCGTGGGTTGCCGCGCAGTCTGCATTTCGTCTACCTCGGAACCGCGACCGCGTCCATCACAGCGACGATCACGCTGGTCGCGCCAGTCGGGATGCACCGACTGCTCTTCCGGCGACGGCACCTCCAGCTCATCGTGGCGGTCGCCCACCGTCAGGCCCTGGTGGGACTGGCGCTGCTGGGCGTCGCGCTGTGCGGGGTCGCGGCCCTGACGTTCGCGGTCGTCGTCAACACGATCGCGGGCATCATCGCCGCCGCCGTTGCCGCGGCCCTGGTGCTCGCGCTGTGGATCGCCCTACCGCTGCTCGCACGAACCCGGAAACCCGACGATCAAACGTCCAGAACGACCCGTGACGTGCGTTGAACGCAACTCATGGGTCATTGTGGAGTGGGCCTCCTTCTGCGGCGGTGGCTCGTGTCGCAGAGCGGGTAGATGGACGAGCGGCGGCAGGTGCAGACCGCGACCTGGAAGCGGTCACAGCTCACTACTGCGCCGTCGTCGGTGACGATCTCCACCGGTCCTTCAACCAGGATCGGGCCGGTTCGCGGCACTGTCACCCGTCTGCGCTCAGCTTTCGGTTCGGTCGGCACGGATCACCACCAACCCTTCCTCGTGTTGTCCGTTCGCGATCAACCCGCGGTCACGCAGCCATGCTGCCCGCGCACGCATCACCGGCCCGAACTCGGTGGTGGAGCGCGCGACCACCGCAGCCTTCAAGTTGTGTTCGCGCAGTAGGCGCAGCGACCGGTCGACCTCGCACAGCGCAGAGTGCACGATCAAGGCGATGCCGTTGCGCCGCAACAGTTGCGGCAATGCGCTGCACAGCGGATCCAGCACGGCGCGACCGGCCGGGCCCGCGTCCCACGCCCGGGCGGCCCCGCCTCTCGCAACCGCAGGCGCGGGAACATACGGGGGATTGGCCAGCACGAGATCGAAACCGTCGGCCGCCGCCAGTTCTGTCGCGTCGCCGTGCACCAGCTCGATGCGGTGACGGCGCAGGCGGGCGTTGAGCCACGTCGAGACGAGGGCGCGGCGCGAGACGTCGACCGCCACGGCCGACGCGGCGCCGCTGCCGAGCGCGGCCACGGCCAGCACTCCGGTTCCGGCGAACGCGTCCAACACGCGCCCGCCAGGAGGTGGCGCGGCGCCCGCCAACGCTTTCAGCAGCAATGCCGTATCGGCCTGTGGCCGGTATACGCCGGGAGCGCGCAGAATCATCATGGTGGTCGGATACCCGATTATCCCATGTCGATTCCCTGCGCAGGCTGGGCCGCCGGACTGTCCGCGGGCGTTGTGAGCGAGGGCCGCAGCGAGCCGTGGCCCGCACGCCAACATCCGAGCAGGTGCCGATCGAAGCGCTCCTCCAGTACACCGGTGGCCTGGATCCCGAACACCACCGACTCCAGCAGGGCGGGCTGCTCGAGCAGCAACGGCTCCAGGACGCCGCGGCGCATCACCTGCTCGTGCACGGCATCGGCGGCCACATGCTCGGCGTAGAACCGCACACACGCCTGCGCCGCTCCCATGCGACGCAGGATGTCGACCAGGCGTCGCGATCCCGGTGACGACGTGATCTCCACCGCGGCGAAATGTCCTGCCAAGGCGCCGCGCAGGCGACGGTGCAGGCCCAGCAGCGACATCATGTTGACAACGGCCAGCATCGGGGCGGGCACCGCGTCCAGATAGTACGAATAGTCGCGGCGCAGGCCTGCCGCGGACAATAGGTCGGCGTAGAGCACGGCATGGATCTTGTCGCCGCGCCCGGCGCCGAACTCGTCGAACTCGACAGCGACCAGCGATGCCTTGGCCTGTCCCGTGAGTCGCGGAATTGCCCACGCGTAGGGGTCGGCTTCCTTGTGGTGATAGATCGAGCGGTGTACGAAGTACTCCCGCAGTTGCCACCATTGGCCGTGCTCCTGGAGAAAGCCGCCAACGCCGGCCGGTTCGGCCGGTTCGGTCAGCAATTCGTCCAGTTCGGCGTCGAGGTCCGTTCCGCCCGGCACATCGCGGCGCAACGCGGCCTCGAACTGCGCCTCCAGCCTGCCGCGCAACCCGACCACTCGCGGGTCCCATTCCCAGCGCGGATTCACCCGTTCGAGTCCCCGGTAGTGCAACTCGTAACACAGCTGCAAGGCGAGCTGGACATCCTCGCCGTACGGGTCGGCTGTCTCCAGCGAGATCTCGTCGATCGAGTCGCCTACGTCCCTGCTCGTCCCGCACAGCAGGTCGAGAAGCGCCGCCGACACCGGCCCCCGGGACTCGGGCACCGGGGCGCTGCCGGTTTCGTCGACAGGCGTGTTGTTGTTCATGTCGGCTGAATACCCGTATGACCCGTCGTCGACTCACAACCGATCGGAGGGCGTCGAAGCGTACGGGCTTTGACTGCCCGCCGATGGGGTACGCCGATCGGTATGGACCAATCCAGAGCGCCCCTGTTGGAGGCATTGTCGGACTACCGCGTGCGAGGTCGCTACGGTTTCACGCCGCCGGGGCACCGGCAGGGCCGCGGGGTGGACACGCGGGTGGAGCAGGTTCTCGGCGCCGACGAGTTCCGCGCCGACGTGCTGGGAACCGGCGGGCTCGACGATCGCCGGGCCCGCAACGGCTACCTCGAGTCTGCCGAACGCTTGATGGCCGAGGCAGTCGGGGCGCAGGACGCGTTCTTCTCCACCTGCGGCAGTTCGCTGTCGGTCAAGGCGGCAATGCTCGCCGTCGCGGGAGGTTCGGGCAGCCTGTTGGTCGCTCGCGACAGCCACAAGTCGATCGTGGCGGGCCTCATCTTCGCCGGCGTGCAGCCGCTCTGGATAGACCCCCGCTGGGACGGTTCGAGGCATCTGAGCCACCCCCCGTCTCCTGACCAGGTCGCGGCATCCCTCGACCAGCATTCCGAGGCCGCCGGCGTGTTGATCGTCAGCCCCAGCCCGTATGGAACATGCGCCGACATCGCCGGCATCGCCGAGGTCTGCCACGGCGCGGGCAAGCCGCTGATCGTGGACGAGGCCTGGGGCGCTCACCTCCCGTTCCACCCGGACCTGCCGACCTGGGCCATGGATGCGGGCGCCGACGTGTGCGTGGTCAGTGTGCACAAGATGGGCGCAGGCCTCGAGCAGGGCTCGGTCTTTCACCGTCAAGGCGATCTGGTCGACCCCGCACGATTGTCTGCGTGCGCCGACCTGCTGATGACGACGAGTCCCAGCGTTCCGGTGTACGCAGGCATTGACGGTTGGCGCAGGCAAATGGTGGAGCACGGCGAAAAGCTCCTGTCCGCCGCACTGGAACTGGCCGCCCACACCCGGGAACGAATAGACCTCATCCCCGGCCTGCATGTGATGGAAAGCGAGCTTTTAGGTGCGCAGGCCTCACACGACCTCGATCGACTCCAGGTCCTGATCGACGTCACGGGATCGGCGCGCAGCGGCTACGAATGCGCCGACTGGCTGCGCGAGCGCCACGCACTCGACGTCGGCTTGGCCGATCACGCACGCATTCTGGCCACGCTGTCGGTGTGGGACGACGAAACGACCGTCGAACGCCTGGTTGCTGCTTTGCGTGCTTTCGCGAGGACGACCGGCGAACTTCCCACGCCGACGCCCGTCGCCCTGCCCGACCCGGCTGACCTGCGTCATGAGACCGTCATGCTGCCGCGAGACGCGTTCTTCGCCCGCACCGTCGATGTACCTGCTGCCGAATCGGCCGGCCGAATCGCCGCTGAGCAGATCACCCCGTATCCGCCCGGCGTACCGGCGATCGTTCCGGGCGAGCGCATCGACGCAGCTGTCATCGACTACCTGCGCAGCGGCCTGGCCGCAGGCATGGCGCTGCCGGACCCGGCCGACCCCACGCTGGACACTATCCGGGTGGTCGCCTAACCCCGCAGTCCGGCGGAAGCCCTGCCCGCGTGCATCGCAGGCACAGTGCCGGTGTGGTGTCAGTCGGACGCCTCGCGTGATTCGAGGCCGACGGCGTCGCGGAGTTCACGACGGTGCCGATTGAGTTCGGGGTGGTCGGCGCCGAGCTCGCCCATCAGGTCGGCCAGGCCATTGGCCAGGGCGTTGAGTTTGTCTTGCACTGCCTCGTCGGAGCGGCGTTGGGTGTTCTGCAGCAACGCCACGAGCAGGAAGGTGATAATCGTCGTGGCGGTGTTGATCACCAGTTGCCAGGTGTCCACGCTGGGCAGCAGTGCGATGGTGGGAACCCACGCGATCACCAGGATCACGCAGAACGCGAAGAACGTCGCTTTCGCGGTGAGTGCGCTTGCAGCGGTGGCGAATCGGTCGAATACCGACAGTCGACCATGCGCCCGGGACGGCGTCGCAGGGGTATCCGCATCGGGTGAGCGAACTGCGTCCATCGCGTCGCCTCTTTCTGATAGGCGTCGGCTCTGATCGACCCTGACGGCGACGGCGTTCTGGCAGTCCGCCGGCCGCGTTCGCGACTGTGTGCCGGTCAGTGGTTGCGCAGCAGATCGATCAGCTGTCCCTTGGTCTTGTTCGAGTAGCCGCTGAGGCCGAGCTGCTTGGCGCGGTGTTTCAACTCCTCGACGGTGCGGTCTTCGTAGGAGCCCGCGGCGCCGCCTTTGCGGCCCACCGTGCTGCGGCCACGCGCGGCGGCCGCGTTGGAGATTCGCGCGGCCTTCTGTTTGGAGTCGCCTTGTTCGCGGAGGTCTTCGTAGAGTCGTTGGTCCTTGAGGTGAGGATCCGGCCTGGTGCGCGGCATATCACTGCCTCCTCGTGTTGGGATTGGCTCTCGGTACCGAGATACCCGATGCGATCTGTTCGACACCCCGGCAAATGCCTCGCGCACCTCGGGTTCGGCGGGTTTATCGAGGTGAATTCAGGTATCGGCGACGGCGTGATCGCGCGCGGAATAGACCGTGTACCGGGGGCGCGGATGACCGCTGCCGATGGTTCGGATGATGGCAGGTCCGTCTGCGACGATCCTGAATTCGGTGGACGGCCGTGCATGTTCGGCGGTGTCGGCGAGCATTCGCGCGCCCACCTGGTCGATGAGGCCGACCGCGGTGAGGTCGGCGACAAGCACGCTGGGTTGGTCACCGAGCAGGCGCTGTAGCGTGTGTCCGAGCCAGCGTGCGTTCCAGGAGTCGAGGACGCCGGACACCGAGGCTATGGTTGTCGGGCCGCGGTGTCCGATTGCGATGCCCAGCCGCTGTTGCGGCAGCCGGCCGTCGGTGAAGCTGGTGTCAGTCATGGTCGTAGCGCCCGCCCTTCTTCCTCGGTTTCGCGTTAATGTCGGGGTGGCAATTCGGATGGGTCACAGGATGGGTCGACCGCCGGTTACGGGAATTCGAGCGCCGGAGATGTAGCTGCCGTCGTCGGACGCCAGCAGTACGAATGCAGGCGCGAGTTCGGCGGGTTGGCCCGCTCGACCGAGCGGTGTGTCATCGCCGAACGAGGCGACCTTCTCGACGGGCATGGTGGACGGAATCAGCGGGGTCCAGATAGGTCCGGGCGCAACGCTGTTGACGCGGATGCCGCGTGAACCGAGAAGTTGGGCGAGGCTGGCGCAGAAATTGGCGATGGCGGCTTTGCTCGCGGCGTAGGGGGCGAGCGTGGGGGAGGGCATGTCGGAGTTGACCGACGAGCTGCCGATGATCGACGCCCCGGGACCCAGGTGCGGAAGAGCGGCTTTCACCAGTGTGAAGAACGCGCCGACATTGAGTTTGAACGTGTAGTCCCATTCGTCGTCGGTGATCTCCGTCAGGTCGTCGTGAGTCATCTGGAATGCGGCGTTGCTGACGAGGATGTCGATACGACCGAATTCGTCTACGGCGCGGGCGATGACACTGCGACAGTGCGCGGGATCCGCCAAATCGCCTGCTATTGCCACGGCTTTGCGCCCTGCCTGCTCGACGAGGCTGCGGACCTGTTCGGCGTCGTCGTGTTCGTCCAGGTAGGCGATCAGTACGTCGGCGCCCTCGCGTGCATAGGCGATCGCGACGGCGCGGCCGATGCCGCTGTCGCCGCCGGTGATCACCGCCGTCTTGCCGGTCAACTTTCCCGCCCCGCGGTAACTGCCTTCGCCGCAGTCGGGCACCGGCGACATTCGCGCCTGCGACCCCGGCGCTTCCTGCTGCTGCTGCTCGACGAAACCCATACCGCCCTCCTCGAGGCTGCTCGACACCGTGCCGCGCCATTGCGGCCTCGTCCTCGGTTACCCGGTGCGGCCGAGTCGACACATGGCTGGGGTTTGCGTTCGCCTGAAAGGGAACCCCTGAAATGTCGGGGCGACACGGTCCCGTTTCGAGATAAGTGCGAAAGGAACTGTGATGAGCGGTGTGGACAAAGCCAAGAACAAAGCCGAAGAGCTGGCGGGCAAGGCCAAAGAGAAGCTCGGTCACGCCACCGGCGACGCCGACCGGGAGAACGAGGGCCGCAAAGACCGGGCCACCGGCAACCTGAAGCAGGCGGGCGAAAAGGCGAAGGACGCGTTCCGCGACTGACGAGACCTCCGGAATGGCCCGTGAAGTGCGCTCAGCGCACTTCACGGGCCATTCCGGAGGTCTCGTCAGTCCAGCCCGGCCGCCGGCTTCGGGACGCGCTCGTGCACCGTGAGCAGGAGATGGTCGAAGCGCGTCTGGATGCTGACTGGAGCTGCGGGCACGGTGTCGAGTTCCGCGAGCAGTTGTGCCGCCAAGTCGCGGAGTTTGGTGTTGGTCTCCTGCGAACGCCACCGCAGGACGTCGAATGCCTGGTCGGCGCTGATCCGGTATACCCGCATCAGCACCCCTTTGGCCTGCTCGATGACCGCACGCGAGGACACCCACTGGGCCTGGGACTCGTCAAGTTCGGGGTGGTCGAGCTCGGCGCGGTCCGGCTGTGTTCGCATGAGCTCGATGTAGTCGCCGGTGGCCCCGACGACGCCCCCGTCGTCGTCGAACAGGTGATCCGCGACCACGAGTACATCGTGCACCGCGCCCGCAGTGTCGAGGAAGCGGTGCCTGCTGGAGAACGGCTCGCGAGCTTCGATGACGTGGGCGATAGTGTCGGCGACCTGGGCTCGGTCGTCGGGATGCTTGTGTGACAGCAGCAGTTCCGTGGTCGGGACGACCTGCCCGGGGCGGTAGCCGTGCAGCCGAGCCAGTTCGTCGGACCACTCCCACCGCTGGTCGGCGTACCAGAAACGGAAAGTGCCGACCGGATGCATGTCCCCGGACGCACTGCGCGACGCGGCGCGCGCGGACGAATCGGGTGGCACCGATGAATTATGCCCCAGCCTCGTCTGTTGTGGACAATCATGCGACGTTTCGCTGCTGCCCCCTGTTGATACGGCCCGCCGCATGCTATGAAGATAAAGGGCTCTGTCTTGACCACACAGGACGAGCTCGCCGACCTGGCGCCGCGGTTTGCCTGCGCCGGAATTCGAGTGCGGCATGAGCAGCACAACCCACCCCCAGGCGCCGGACGCGCAGGCGACACGCGGCCTGCTTGATGCGACGGTCGAAAACTGTTGCAGCGCAGTCATATTACGTCGCCCGTGGCGAGGTGGACTTGATGACCATCGGCAGTTGGCGCGGTCTGCTCGACAAAGCGGACGCGGCGACCGGGCCGCCGGGCCCGCTCATCGTCGACTGCGAGGGATTGACGTTCATGTCGTGCCAGGCATACCTGACCCTGGCCGAGCACGCCGCGGGCTGCCAGGCGAGAGGCGTGCGATTCTGGCTCGTCAGCGGCCGCGCCCACACCCGACGAGCGGTCGAGGCAGTCGGACTTGCCTCGCAGTTGCCGCTGGTCAGCACGGTGGCCGCCGCCCTGTCCGGTGTCCCGGCGAGCCGCCGCTCCGCAAGTCCGGCGGGCGCGGCGGAGTAGACCGGCTTGTTTCAGCGATCCGAGGGCGGGTAGCCCTTCTCCATAGCTCTGAAAGCGTCATGAAATCTCGAAAGTGGAGGCCTGCATGCCGAACCAGTTCGCCATCGATGTCACCAGGATCCGCGAGGACGCACGGGCGCGGATGGACGCAGGCCCCGTGACCGTGGGAAACACCTCCGACCACAAACGAGTGATCGAGATTCTCAACGACGTCGTCGCGACCGAGATGGTGTGCTATCTGCGCTACAGCCAGCACGCCATCGTCGCCACCGGGCTGGACCGCGGACCGATAGCCGCCGAATTCACCGAGAACGCCGCACAAGAACTGCAACACGGGCTGTGGGCCGCCGACCGGATCGACCAACTCGGCGGCAAGCCCGACCTGAATCCCGCCACCTTCGCCGAGCGAAGCCACACCGAGTACGTCGAGGTGGCCGACGCCGACCTCAAGTCGATGGTGGCCGAAAACCTTGTGGCCGAACGGATTGTGATCACGACCTACCAGGAGATCGTCCGCTGGCTCGGCGCCGACGACCCGACCACTCGCCGACTGCTCGAGCGGATCCTCGCTGACGAGGAAGAGCACGCCGACGAGCTGACCACATTGCTCGGCTGACGAACCTCGGCCACGCCACAGATCGCTCCCGACTCTGAGCAAGGGGCCCTACTATGACGACGCATCACCGACCCGACACAGTTCCCGGCGCGCGACCGCGGGGTCCGGCCGGCTTCCCGGACAAAATGCGAACCTCACGCAATCACGCGGGCGAGGCCATCGAAGACGGCGCCAACCTCCCCGGCTTGGTCTTGGCGATGGTCGGTACGGCCGCTGTGGCGGCCATGCTGACCGCGCTGGGATCGGGTTTCCTCGGCTGGGCCGTGGTCGCCGCGATCGTCGCCGCAGTGTGTCTGGCCGGCGGCGTCGGCTGGCTCGTGATCGAACACAAGCGGATCAAAGCGAAAGAAGGACTGGCGCTGCGCGACCAAGCCGGACACTAGCCGCGCTCAGCGGGTGGGTTCGCGTGGCTATGGACCGGCACGCAGTATCAGGCTCGCTCAGGTGGACGAATCCGACTCTGAGCCGGAGCGGCATCAGATCGCGGCGAATACCCCGACAGCGAAAATTCCGAGGCCGGTCAGCAGTGTCACCGCTCCGGCGAAGCCGAGCGGGCCGGTGGGGGCCTTCTCCACGAACTCGTCGCTGACTCCAGTGAGCCAGTTGATGGTGTCCTTGGCGGCGATGAAGATGCCCGAGGCCACGAGCAGCCACGCGGCGGTGGTCTCCCACCAGCTCGACAACGTGGACATGCGGGCCGCCCACACCAAACTCAGGAGAACGACGCCCTGCACCACCGCGCCGACATGAGCGACGGTGAGATAACGGGGCGTCGGCGGGTTGCCGGACCGCATGCGCAGCGCGGTCATCGGAATGCCGAGTAGCGCGCCGTATCCCAGCGTGAGGACACCGCCGATGGTGAGGACCCGCTCCGCTGTTGTCATAGCGTGCTCCTTCCGTCGTGACCTCACGATAGGGCTGTGTGTCAGTTGTCGCACGGAAAGCGGCCCACAACGAGTGTCGTCCGCCTGGCCGCAGCTGAGGCGAGGTTGACCCGATGCGGGTTTCGCTCGGTCTTTTTGCGTCAGGCGAGTGGTTTGGGAAACAGCAGAATAGGAGTCTCAGTTCCTGGTGACTCCCATCCGCTGGCGCCACGGCGGGAGCACGCCGGGCGACCGAGGTGCGCGGCCGGGCGCCGCCTCGGATCCCGGTGTTCGGCTACACAGTCTCCCAGGGTGCCCAAGTCGTCAGGATTCGAGAAGCGCCTCGGTCCGCTCCGCGGTTAGTTTGAACGACATGACTTCCATCGAGTACCTCACCATCGAGGCCGACGACACCGCGGCCGCCCAACGCTTCTACGCCGACGCCTTCGGCCTGGACAAGCAGGTCCGTGTGCGACCCTCCGAGGCCCCGACTTCAGGGTTCCGTGGGTTCACAGTCTCACTCGTGGTCTCCCAGCCGTCGATCGTCATCGGGCTGCACGAGGCGGCGCTCGAGCACGGCGCCACCGAGCTGAAGCGCGCCAAGAAGTCCCTCTGGGGATTCGGCGGTGTCGTCCAGGCGCCCGACGGGACGATCTGGCAGCTGGTCAGCTCGTCGAAGAAGGACACCGGACCCGACGTACGGAATATCGACGAGGTCGTGCTGCTGCTCGGCGTCGCGGACATGGCCGCCAGCAAGAAGTTCTACGTCGAACGCGGGCTCACAGTCGGTAAAAGCTTCGCAGGCAAGTACACGGAGTTCGACGGCGCCGACAGTCCGATCAAGCTCTCCCTCTATCCGCGCAAGAGCCTCGGCAAGGTCGCCGGGACCGCGTCCGAGGGAAGCGGCTCGCACCGGCTTGCCATCGCCGGCGGGTTCGGGGACTTCACCGACCCCGACGGCTACATCTGGGAGAGCACGTTATGAAGTTCCGCACGCACGTCGAACCTCCCGAGCCGATGAACGGGCTCGAAGTGCCGGTCGAAATCGTCGAACAGCTCGGCGGCGGCAAGCGGCCGCCGGTGACGATCACGATCAACGGGCACACGTGGCGCAGCCGTGTCGCCATCATGCGCGGCCGCTGTCTCCTCGGTCTGTCCAACGCCAACCGGCAAGCGGCCGGGATCGAGGTCGGCGAGGAGGTCGAGGTGGACCTCCGCCTCGATACCGAGCCGCGCGTCGTGATGGAACCGGACGACTTCGCTCGCGCCCTCGACGCGGACCCGGCGGCGCGCGCCGCCTATGACCGTCTGCCGCAAGGGCGCAAGCGTCAGCACGTTCGCGCGATCGACGGCGCCGCGAAGACGGAGACCCGGCAGCGCCGGATCGAGAAGGCGCTGAACGAACTGCGCGCCGAGTAAGGTTCTTTGCCGCCGTCGTTCTGCTGGAGTGCCGCCATGAGCATGTCGACGTGAGTGTATGCGGCTTGCAGGATGACGGCGTCGGCGGGCCGAAGGGGCTGCCCGTCGAGCCGGCAGCCAACGAGTCGCGGGGTCCAGTCGGTCGGCCGCAAGAAGGCCGACGAAAGCCGTTGCGGGTTGACCTCCGCCCAGTAGCGATCCCGGCGTCGTTCAGTAGTGATATCTGGCCTGGACGATCGTGATTGTTTCGCCTGATACCGAATACACGAGCCGATGTTCACTATCGATTCGACGGGACCAGTACCCGGACTTATCGCCTCGGAGCGGTTCTGGTTTCCCAAGTCCGTTGAAGGGGTCTCGCATGATGTCTTCGATCAGCCGGGTGATGCGGATAGCGATTTTCCGGTCAGCGTTGATCCAATGGGTGAGGTCTTCGAACCCGATCTTGACGAAGGCGACCTTCATTCGCCGACCAGTTTCCGGAGTTCACTCATGCTGACTTCGATGGTTTCACCGGCTTCGGCTTGTCGGATGCCTTCTGTCAAACGGGTCGCGTTCACAGGGGACCGCAATAGGTAGAGGGTTTCCTGCATCGAGTTCCACTCGTCTTCCGAGACGAGCACTGCGTTGCCTTTTTTGCTCGTGATGTGGATGGCGTTGCGGTCGTTGTTAACTTCTTCGATCAACGGGTACAGCTTCTGTCTGGCTTCAGCGGCGGACACAGTGTCGCTCATTGAGGGATACCTTTCTGGCTGTCTTGTGCTTGATACATGTACGGTACCGCCTTCCGGTACGACTGCGGGCATGGGTTGTGATGGCGGGCGTGTTCGTCGCCCTCCCGCAAGGCCGGGGCGAGCATGGACCGGGTGATGTGCGCGTACCAGGCCCCGGCTGCGGACCTGGTAGTGGTCGAGTCCGGCTTCGCCTTTGGCCTACTGGAACGCCACTTCCACGTGCCACCGTGTCCCGGCGACCCACCACCACCCCGCACAACGAACTGTGCAGGTCGAGACATGTCTCGACCTGCACAGTCGGGGTTTGGAACGTGTCCGAGGGGCAACTGACCCATAACCCCACGCTGTCTTACGCCGCTGACCGGCAACTTGCCTGAATGGGTCTGCGTGGGATGCCGGATGCCTCGAATGCACTACTTCCGGTGGTTCGGACACCGGGCAGGACTCGTGGTCCTCCAGGACGCCCCGCGTGCATTCCTCAGCGAGACACCGACACGCCGCATTCCACCGCGGCCATCGAGACCTGGGCACTGCTCGCGGCGAACCCGCGACATCCGGGGGCGACGGGACCCACGGTGTGCCGGCCAGACTACCGTCGGGTCGGCCGTATGCGGTCGAGGTTGTGATACCGCTCGTGCAGAGCCCTGCATCTCGATACGAGCTCGTCCATCGCATCGGTGAGCGGGCACAACGTGTCGACGTCATCGCGGACCAGGCTTAGTTCGGTGCACGCCAGGATGGCCGCACCGCATCCGGAGTTGTCGACCAGCTTCGCCAACTCCCGCCCCATCAGCTTCTTGTCGCCCTCAGCGCGCTTCAACTGGACGACGATCGAATCGACGAGGGACTGGCCTACATCGGACGGATACTCGATCCTGGTCCGTACCGCGCGATCGTCGTAGATGCGTGCCGTTCGTGTCCCGGATGTGGTCAACACCAACGTCCGTTCGGCCTTGGATTGCTCAGCTCGCGAGATGGCCGCTGCGGGCATGTCGATGTAGGGGAGGGGAACGATCGCTTGCAGCCTGCTGAGAATCCTGCCGGCGTGAACCGCGTTGCAGGGCACGCACACCACGTCGGCTCCTGCCAGCCACAGCAGCTTGCCGCCGGAAATCAGGCCGTCCAGCGGATCGTCGCCGCCGGAGAGGAGGAACGCGGTACGGTCGGCGACCGATCCGTCGTTCACGGTGACGATCCGGGGGATTGCTTGATCTCCCCCGTGGAACGCCCGCACGAGGCGATGTTCGAACTCGACCGTCGCCAGTGGGCCCAGCCCGCCCAGAACGCCGATTGTGAACGTGTGGTGCGTCATGTGCTCAGCCGTCAAGGAGGTGTTGGAGCCGTTGCCACAGCCCTTCGAGTTCTGCCATGCTCGAGTCCGTCAACCGTGCCGGGACGTACAGCCCGCCGTCGACGACGTCGGACTGACTGAGGTACCTGCGGCTCCGAGAGTGGTCGAATACCTCGGGGCACCTTGCCGCCGTCCGCCGGAATTCCGAGATCGACGACGGATCGCGCCCGACAACATCAGCCGCGGCCAGCAGGTCATCCAACCGCGACCGCCGTTCCATCGTGGTCACGAAGCGAGCGGCGGCACCAGTGACGAGTTGGACGCGCAGGACATTCGGCAGGGTTCGTGACCACGCAAACCTGGACGTCACCGCGGAGAATAGCCGTGCGATGAGTTCGAGCGGAGTGCGGGAATCGTTGGCGGACTTCGGGTGACGCAAATATCCAGTCATATCCGGACCGGCGACGTGGAACAGCGTCGCCCGACCAGTTCGCAGCGCTTCGACAATGAAATACACCACTAGTTCGACCTCGTTCGGAATCAGCACACCGCTCTCGACGCGGGGCTCGTCCCTCAATTGCAGGAGCCCGTGTTTGCGAGTGTGTTCACCAGCCCG
>JABFVX010000420.1 GCA_013362555.1 Mycobacteriaceae bacterium | reverse complement strand
GGTGTCGGTGCGGCTGTTGGGTTTTCGGCTGGAGGCGGGCGCCTATCCGGTACGCAGCCGGGTCGGCTGGCAGGTGTGGACGACCGAGCGGCTGCTGGACTCGGCGCGGACGTTCCTGTTCCCGCTCTACGCGAGCCTGCTGACGCCTGCCTGGCTGCGACTGCTCGGGGCGCGGGTAGGCAAAGGCGTCGAGGCCTCGACCGTGCTGCTGGTGCCCAAGTTCACGGTGGTCGCCGACGGCGCCTTCCTCGCCGACGACACCATGATCGCCGGATACGAGCTCGGCGGCGGCTGGCTGCGAGTCGGCGAGGCCAAGGTGGGCAAGAGGGCGTTCCTCGGCAACTCCGGAATGGCCGCGCCGGGTCGCAGGGTGCCCAAAGACGGTCTGGTCGCGGTCCTTTCGGCCGCGCCGCGCAAAGCCAAAGCGGGGTCGTCGTGGCTGGGCAGTCCGCCGGTGCGGCTGCGCCGCGCCGCCGCCGGAGCAGACCTGGAGCGCACCTTCGACCCGCCGCTGCGGCTGAAGCTGGCGCGCGCGGCGGTCGAGACCGGGCGGCTGATACCGGTTTTCCTCACTTTCGCCATCGGGCTCGGCGTGCTGTTCACGCTGGCCGCGCTGGCCGCGGCGGGCGGGTATCCGCTGGCCGCTCTCGGGTCCGGGCTCGTCATGCTGGGGGCGGGCGCGATCGCCGGAACGGCGGCCGCGGCGGCCAAGTGGGTTCTGGTCGGGCGTATCACGGCGCACGAGCACCCGCTGTGGAGCTCGTTCGTGTGGCGCAACGAGGTGTCCGACGCCTTCGTCGAAACCGTTGCCGCCCCGTGGTTTGCGCGGTCCGCCGCGGGCACTCCGGTCATGAACGTGTGGTTGCGCGCACTCGGAGCGCGCATTGGCCGCGGCGTGTGGTGCGAGTCCTATTGGCTCCCCGAAGCCGATCTCGTCACCCTCGGCGCCGGTGCGACGGTGGAACGCGGCTGCGTGGTGCAGACCCACTTGTTCCACGACCGGATCATGGCGACGGACACGGTGACGCTCGGGGCGGGGGCCACCCTCGGGCCGCACTGTGTCGCGCTGCCCGCGGGCAGCGTGGGGGAGGGCGCCACGGTCGGCCCCGCGTCGCTGGTCATGCGCGGCGACCGCGTGCCCGCGTCGACGCGCTGGCAGGGCAATCCGATCGTGCCGTGGACGGACTAGCGTCGATGCCGAAGGACTCGCCGATCGATCCGTATCTGCCGCTGCACGGGAACCGGGGCTACCGGGTCCTGCACTACGACCTCGACCTGGAGTACAAGGTCGCGAGCAACCGGCTCGCGGGCCGCGCCGAGATCACCGCCGAGGCGACCGACCCGGCCGAACGGATCACGCTCGACTTCGGCGACGCGCTCGCCGTGTCGAAGGTTGTGGTGAACGGCTCGCGGCCTGCGAAGTACGCGCACCGCGCGGGCAAGCTCGCCATCACTGTGCGGCAACCGATTTCGCCGGGCGCGACATTTTCAGTCGTCGTACAGTACGCGGGCGCGCCGCGGCCGGTGCGCGGTCCGTGGGGGGACATCGGGTGGGAAGAGCTGGACAACGGCGCGCTGGTCGCCGGGCAGCCCAACGGCGCCCCGTCCTGGTTTCCCTGTGACGACCACCCCGGTTCCAAGGCCCGCTACCGGATTTCGGTCACAACCGACTCGCCGTACCACGTCGTGGCGAACGGCGCGCTGGTGCGCAAGCAGGTCAAGGCCAGCCGGACGACCTGGGTCTACGAGCAGGCCGAGCCGATGGCCAGCTACCTGGCGACGGTGCAGATCGGCGACTACGAACTCCGTTCCAGCGGCAGGGGACTGATTCCGATGCGCGCGGTGCTGCCCGCTGCGCTGTTCGGCGAGTTCGAGCACGACTTCGCCCGCCAGCCGGACATGATGGCCGCGTTCATCAGGCTGTTCGGGCCGTACCCCTTCGCCGACTACACGGTGGTCGTCACCGCCGACGACCTCGAGATTCCCCTGGAAGCGCAAGGTATCTCGATCTTCGGCGCGAACCACTGCGACGGCATGCGGGGTTCGGAGCGGCTGATCGCGCACGAACTGGCGCACCAGTGGTTCGGCAACAGCCTGACCATCGGGCAGTGGCGCGACATCTGGCTGCACGAAGGATTCGCCTGTTACGCGGAGTGGCTCTGGTCCGAGGAGTCCGGCGGGGCGAGCGCCGACGAGCTGGCGCGGGCGGCGTGGCACACCGCGGCGCGCAGGCGGCAGAACCTGTGTATCGGCGATCCCGGCCCGAAGGACATGTTCGACGACCGGGTCTACCAGCGGGGTGCACTGACGCTGCATGCCCTGCGGACGGTCCTGGGCGACGCGGTGTTCTTCGCGCTGTTGCGGGAATGGACGGCGGTACACCGGCATTCGACGGTCACCACCGACCGGTTCATCGAACTGGCGGGCCGCTACGGCGCGGGCGCCGAGGACGGATTCTGGCGGCGGTGGCTGTACGAGCCTGCCCTGCCCGATCTCCCGGGCTCCGGAAGGACCCGCAGCGGCTAGGCGCACGTGCGGGCCACGTCGGGGCTCGGTGGTCAGCGTCCGGGGCGTAAGGCGGGGTACCAGATGTCGGCCAGGACTTCGACGGCGGCGTCGGCGGTGACGTCGATGGTCCCTTGCATGGCCCAGCGGGTGAAGAAGCGCTCCAGCTGCGCGACGAACAACTCGACCCGCAGCCGCGCCTCGTCCTGTCGGTCGGCGGGCCACCGGGCCAGGTAGGAGGTCATGGCGGCGGGCAGCGCCAGGATGCCCTGCCGGGCGATCTCGCGGAACTCCGGCTCGAGCGCGGTGGCCTCGTCCCACGCGGGCAGGAGGTCCTTGTTCTCCTCGAACCAGACGATGGCGCGGGCGAGCCAGGCGGCGAATTCGGTGCGGGAGCCGGTGTCGAGCACGCGATCCAGGTCCTCGTAGAAGTGCAGCGCGCTCGGAGCCGCGCCCTGCTCGGCAATCGCCTGCAGCACTTCTTGTTTCCCGCCGAAGTGCAGATAGAAGGTGGCCCGGCTGCAGCCGACCGCGGCGGCGATGTCGTCCACGCGCACCGCGGCGTAGCCCTGGGCCACGAACAGATCGCGCGCAGTGTCGAGCAGCTTGGCGCGGGTCTGCCGTTTCTGCTCCTCGCGCAGGGATGGCTTCGCCAACGGAATGCACCTCGGTTTCGGTTCGTCGGAAGTCTACGGTCCGTCGCACACCCCATCAAACTAGACGATCAGTCATTCACTAGACGGCATGTCTAGTCAGTGTTAGCGTGTGCACTACGTCACGCGGCAGCGGCCGCGGAGTGCAGGAGCGTGTTTGTGGATCAACAGCAACTTCCCCGGGTGTGCGTCATCGGCGCCGGTCCGTCGGGGATCACCGTCGCCAAGCGGCTCGCCGAGCACGGCATCGCCTTCGATTGCTTCGAGGCCTCCGACGAGGTCGGCGGGAACTGGTATTTCAAGAACCCCAACGGCATGTCGGCGTGCTACCAGTCGCTGCACATCGACACTTCGAAGTGGCGGCTGGCTTTCGAGGACTTCCCGGTGCCCGCGGACTGGCCGGACTTTCCGCACCATGCACAGCTGTTGCAGTACTTCAAGGACTACGTGGACCACTTCGGCCTGCGGTCGAAGATCACGTTCAACGCCTTGGTGACCGCGGCGGCCCGGACTGCCGACGGCCGGTGGGAGGTGACGGTCGGCGACGGCGCGGTCCGCGACTACGACGTGCTCATCGTGTGCAACGGCCACCACTGGGACCCGCGAATGCCGGAGTACCCCGGCGAGTTCGACGGCGTGCTGATGCACAGCCACGCCTACAACGACCCGTTCGACCCGGTCGACATGCGGGGCAAGCGGATTGTGGTGGTGGGCATGGGGAATTCGGGCTTGGACATCGCCTCCGAGCTGTCGCAGCGGTTCCTCGCGTCGAAGCTCACCGTGTCGGCCCGGCGAGGCGTGTGGGTGCTGCCGAAGTATGTCGGCGGCAAGCCCGGCGACAAGCAGGTGGTGCCCGCGTGGATACCGCGCAGGCTGAGCCTGGCGTTGACCCAGCGGTTCGTGCGCCGCAACCGGGGCGACATGGAGAACTACGGGCTGCCCAAGCCGGACCACCGGCCGTTCGAGGCGCATCCCTCGGCCAGCGAGGAGTTCCTGGCCCGCGCGGGCTCCGGCGACATCGCGTTCAAGCCGGCGATCGCCGCGCTGGAGGGGCCGCTGGTGCGCTTCGAGGACGGGACCGTCGAGGAGGTCGACGTGATCGTCTGCGCCACCGGCTATCACATCAGCTTTCCGTTCTTCGCCAGTCCGGACCTGCGGCCCGATGCGCAGAATCGGTTTCCGCTGTTCAAACGGATGATGAAGCCCGGCGTCGACAACCTGTTCTTCCTCGGGCTGGCCCAGCCGATGCCGACGCTGGTGAACTTCGCCGAGCAGCAGAGCAAACTGGTGGCCGCCTACCTGACCGGCCGCTACCGGCCGCCGGCGTCCGCCGACATGCACGCGGTGATCGCCGCGGACGAGGCGCACAGTCTGGGCCGCTACTACGACTCGCCGCGCCACACGATCCAGGTCGAGTTCGACTCGTATATGCGCGACATGCGAAAAGAACTGGCCCGCGGCGCGAAACGCGCCGCGGCCGCCGACTATTCACTGCCGGTGCCCGCCCGGGCCCGACTGCAGAACGCCTGACGAGGAATCCGCGATGACCATCCCCATGACCGCCGATCTCGGCGGCGCCGCCGTCGAGGGGCACTGTGCCGAGGAATTCCTCGGTGTCCGCGCGGCTTTCGCCGCACAGCTGGCATCCGGCGCCGAGCTCGGCGCGGCTGTCTGCGTGAGCGTGGACGGCGAGCCCGTCGTCGACCTGTGGGGCGGCTGGGCCGATCCGGGCCGCACCACGGCGTGGACGCGCGACACGATCGTCAACGTCTTCTCCGTCACCAAGACCATGACGGCGCTGTGCGCGCTGCTCCTGGTGGACCGGGGCGAGCTGGACGTGCACCGACCCGTGGCCGACTACTGGCCCGAGTTCGGGGCCAATGGCAAAGGCGGCGTCGAAGTCCGGCATCTGCTCTCGCACACGTCCGGCGTCTCCGGCTGGCAGCCGCCGATGGGACTGGCGGACCTGTACGACGCGGAAGGCGCGGCGGCCCGATTGGCCGCGCAGCCACCCTGGTGGGACCCCGGGACGGCATCCGGCTACCACGCGCTCAACTACGGCCACCTGGTCGGCGAGGTGGTCCGCCGGATCACCGGGCGCACGCTCGGCGAGTTCTTCGCCGCGGAGCTGGCAGGCCCGTTGGGAGCCGACTTCCACATCGGCACCGGGGCCGAACACCGCTCGCGCATCGCGACTCTGGTGCCGCCCGCCGAATACAGCTTCGACCTGGCCGCACTGGACCAGGACAGCATCCTGATCAAGACGCTGACCACCCCGCTGCTCGACATCGCCGAATCGGCGACGCCCGCGTGGCAACAGGCGGAGATCGGCGCCGTGAACGGGCACGGCAACGCCCGGTCGGTCGCGCGGGTGCAGTCGCTGGTTTCCGGCGGCGGCGAGGTGGCCGGGCGGCGGCTGCTGTCGGAGCGCACCATCGACCTGATCTTCCGCGAGCAGTCCAACGGACCCGACTTGGCGCTGCTGGTGCCGCTGCGGTTCGGGATCGGGTATGGCCTGCCGCAGGCAGAGACCGCGCCCGAGGTGCCCGACGGCCGGGTGTGCTGGTGGGCGGGATTCGGCGGCTCGATCGTCGTCAACGATCTCGACAATCGAGTCACGTTCGCCTACACCATGAATCGGATGGAGCCGGGCGTGATCGGCTCGCCCCGGGCCGACGCGTACCTGCGGGCCGCGTTCGCGGCCGTCCGAGGGGAGCGGTCGTGAGCGGCGCCGACCTCCAGGCCTTCGCCGACCGTGTCGTGGCGGACCTCACCGGCCCCGGCGGGCGATTCGAAATGACCAGCGCCGACGTGCTCGGCGCGGCGATGCCGGTCATGCGCCACCGCGGCAGCTCCCTCGCCGAGACCTTGCGTGCGTCAGAACAGTTCGGCGATCGGGAGTACCTGGTGACGTCCGGGCGCCGGATCTCCTACGCTGAGCACGCCGCCGCCGCGCTCGCGCTGGCCGCGGCGCTCTCGCAGCGGCACGGCGTGCGCAAGGGCGACCGCATCGGCATTCTGGCCGCCA